>JANXZI010000651.1 GCA_025355595.1 Spartobacteria bacterium | reverse complement strand
AATGCGGTGAGCTCTTCCTTTTCCTTTTTCGAGCGCGAGGCAGCGGGTTTCGCGACGATGCTGCGGATCGAATCCGGCACCGCGCGCAGCAGCGCGGGATTGTCCGTCGTCGCGGAAATGCGGAAGCGCCCGAGCGTGTGCTCGCGACCGAAGCCAAACGACAACCGGAACCCAAGCGCACGCTCGCCGCCGCTCGGCAGCGCCTTGTCCGCCGCGAAGACGAGCGTGTGCGTCTTCCCAAACTGCGGCATGATCGCCCAGCCCTTTTTGCTCCCGTCGAACACCGCCTGCGCGGAAAATCCGCCCTGCGAAAAATCCGCGCTCACCGCGTGCAGCGCGACCGGAGCGCCGCCATCCTGCAGCGACACTTCGGTGAGCACAAAGTTGCCGTTGTCCGAGCGACCAGGCCCCTTGTTCACGAAAGAATCATCCGGCAGCGCCTCGATCTTGAACGCCGTGATGCCGCCGAGCGTCGTGTGGATCGTCACGTTATAATCGTCCGTCTTCGGGCTCGTGCCGCCCGCTCGGATCGTGCCGTCGTCGAGCACCGTGAGCGTCGCGCCGTTCGCGCTGTAAGTTTCGTTCGGCGTGAGCGCCTGCCACTTTGCCTCGGGCAGTTTGCCATCCGCGCCGGACAGCGCCTTTTCGAGCGACGACTGATCCGTGCCGATGCGTTTCTCCACTGCGGCGCGCGTCTTGTTCGCTTCCTTCTCCGCCTGCTCCAGCGTCGCGAGTTTCGCCGTCTGCTCCGGCGAGGCAAAGCTGATGATCGGCTTCGCCAGCCCGCCCGCGTCATTCGCGCCGCTCTCCTCGATGGAATTAAAATACGCCGAGAGCTGGTAGTATTCGCGCTGCGAGATCGGATCGAATTTGTGATCGTGGCAGCGGCAGCAGTTGAACGTGAGCCCGAGCCAAACCGTGCCCGTCGTCTCCACGCGATCCTGCACGTAGTCCACGCGCGACTCCTCGGCGATGCGCCCGCCCTCGCCGTTGATCATGTGGTTCCGGTGAAAACCCGTGGCCACGAGCTGCTCGTGCTTCGGCTCCCGCAGCAGATCGCCGGCGATCTGCTCAATGGTGAATTGGTCGAACGGCATATTTTTGTTGAACGCATCAATCGCCCAGTCGCGCCAGTACCACATTGAGCGCGTGGGATCGCCCTGGTAGCCATTCGTGTCCGCATACCGCGCGGCTTCCAGCCACTCCCACACCATGCGCTCACCGTAGCGCGGCGACGCGAGCAGCTTGTCCACGAGCGATTCGACTGCGGATTGCGGATCGCTGGCTGCTGATTTAAGAAACGCATCCACCTCCTCCGGCGTCGGCGGCAGGCCCGTGAGATCGAGGTAGAGCCGGCGGCAGAGTTTTTCCGGCGGCGCTTCCGGCGAAGGCATGAGCTTCTCGTCGGCGAGCCTTTTCAAAATGAACGCATCAATCGCATTCGTAGCCGCGCTTGTGATAGCGCGGGCAAGCTCCGGCGGCGGCTCGATTGCGGCGAGATCAGCCCGCGCTTTCACAAGCGCGGCTACCGGACGGACGGGCGCCACAAACGCCCAGTGCTCGCCCCACTTCGCGCCCTCGTCCACCCAGCGGCGCAGCAGTTCCTTCTGCGCCGTCGCGAGCGTGCGGTTGGATTTTTTCGGCGGCATCAGATCATCCGCATCGTCCGTGAAAATGCGCTCAATGAGCGCGCTCGCCTTGCTGTCGCCCGGCTTCACCACGGCGACGCCGTCCTGCACGCGCATCGCACCTTCCTTTTCATCGAGCCGCAGCTCGGCCTTGCGCGCCTTCGCATCCGGCCCGTGGCAATGGTAGCAGTTCTCCGAGAGGATCGGCTGGATGTCCCTGCTGAAATCAATCGCGCCTGCGAAGGCAAGGCTTCCGCTGGCGGCGAGCAGGATCGGGAATCGGGGCAACATGTTCTGGGCAGAATTACCACAGGAAATGGATGCGCTTAGCCAGCAATCCGCCACCTTTTTCCATTCACGCACTGGAATGGCATATAATTAAGCCCCGACGTGGAGCGCTCCCAACACTATTTTTTTTCGCCGAAAATCTCCGCCAGCAACGCCGCCATCCGATGGCCCGCGAGCACGACCCTCCGGCCTGAAATCTCGTACGCTGCGTGCGCGAATTCCGGCGTGAGCTTCGGTGCTTCGGTGTCGCCGGGATGCGGTCCCGGCGGGTAGGCGCTCTTGCAGCCGATGAGATGGCTTTCCCGCGCCCACGCCTCGGCATTTCCAAGTTGCGCGAGCTCCGTGAGTGTGGGGCGCGGGAAGCGCTGCATGAGCGCGTGCGCCTCCTCGCCGATGATGCCCTCCCCCGGCTTTGGCCGAGCGCCGATCTTCGGATTCGCCCACAGCTCGGCCACCATGCCCTCGCGCACATCGAAGCGGAATGCCTTGTCCCAGTAGGTGTGCAGATTCGCGACCATGCCCGGCATGAGGTCGCTGAAATGCACGCCGGAGATCAGGTAGCCATTGCCGCCGCGATCATTCCACGTCGTCGTGTGCAACGGCTGGTGAATGTCGCCCACCCAGTGAAAGAGCATGCCCAGCGCCTTCGCACGCTCGTCGGCGGGCGACTGTTTGTTGCGCAGTGTCTTCAGATTTTCCTCGATCGCCCACACGATGTGCGGCGGCGCGGGCAGCTTGAAATTTTTCCCGTCGTCCGTCTTCTCGGAATCCACGTAATGCCACGCCGACCACGGGTATTCCTTCTTCGGCAGCGCGCGCAGATCGTCCATCCAGCACGACACAGTCGTGAAATTGTACGGCTGCCCATTGTAGCGGCTGTCGAGCGTCGCGACCATTTCATCCACGGCCGCGCGCACCTGCGGACTGCTGAGTTCCCACGCGATCTGCCCGACGAGCATGTGCCCGCCCGCATCCCAGGCGCGTGCGGTGGCGGTGATGAGCAGGAGGGCGAGCGTTGTTTTTTTCATGGGAAAAATGGCGGGTGAACTCTTTCCAGCAGCCGTCCGGCAGCCTTCCGAGTCAGCCTCACGCAAAGCGCGCGAAGGTGTCTGAAAAAATGTTTCTTTGCGGACTTCGCGACCTTTGCGTGAGGCATCTGCGGCAATTCATGGCAGCACCTTGATCTGCTCCAGCTCGAACACCCGCACCTGCAGCGCGCCTTTCCAGTCCTCCAGCAACCCGCCGACGTGAATCTTCCTCCCCACGAATGCGGCGAATTGCTCCTGCGCAATTCCTTTCCTGCCCGAGCCACCGAGGAAGACGAGCGAGACCGAGTCGTGGTGGTTGTTCGTGAAATTTAGATAATTGACCGAGCCCGTGCGGCTGCTGCCCGTGGCGACAATTTTTCCTTCGAGGACCACCCGCCGCCCCAGCTTTTTCCTCAGCGCCGCGAGATCCGTCGGCGCGTAGATGACCTCCACCACAGCCGGAATCCCCTGCGTCACCCCAACCGGCTCCGCACGCACGGCACCAGTCACGGCAGGGAGACACGCGACGGCGCAAGACAACGCAAAAAGGCGGACGGGGAATAACATGGGGCACGGAAGTTATGCGGAAGGTTTTGCGTTTCGCGAATGAAATTCGCGGCATCCCACGCCACGGCGTTTGCCGTTCCCATCCGCAAACCGCGACGACACCGTACGCCGATTCGCGCGACGTTTCTGATCCACGTCGGCGTACGCGAAGGCAGACATCTTCATCCACACCAGCGAGGATCCGCGCATCGCTCGCTGCCAAAAGCCGCTGACCTTGGGTCTCTCAACTCTCAACTTTCAACTCCCCACCCCGCCCCGCTCAGAGCTTCCGCCAGCGGAGATCCTTCAGCGCACCCGCCGTGCGCCAAGTCGCGATGCCGAACGGCTTCGAGCTTTCGATCTCGCCGATCCGCATGTCGAGCGACTTACCCTCGATCTCCAGGTCAATGAGCTGATCCTTGTCAATCCACGCCTCGATCTTCTCCTTCGTCACGCGCACCCGGATGCGGTACCACACGCCCTTCTTGAAGTTCCGGTACTGCGTCGTCTCGTTCTCGCTCGCGTTCTCGCCGTTCACATTCGAAATGCCCACCACGCTGCCGCCCCAGCCGCCCACGATCAGCGACACGCACTTGTCCCCGACGGGAAAAGTGAGCCCGCAGAAAAAGTCGTCGCCCTCCGTGCGCTTTGCCGAAAGCTCGATCTCGTAGTCCATCTTCGCCGGCGCGGCTTCGAGGTTGATGCCCGTCATGTCCCCACCCTGCGGCAGCAAAATCTCGCCGTTCTTCACCTCCACATCCGCGTGCCCTGCGAAATCCGTCGTCTTCCACTTTCCGATCGCCTTGCCATCGAAAAGCGGCACCCACTCCGGTTCCGCAGCCTGCGAAAACTGCAGCGCGAACAGCGCGACTGAGGACGTGGCAAGGAAGCGGCGGCGCGAGAGGGAATTCATCCCCGCACTGTGGTTGCGCCGCAGCGCGCCGCGCAATGCGAATGTGCGGAACTCGCGAGTTAGCGATTCCTAGCCATCCCCGCGGAAATCAATCGAGCACGCTCGAATGCAAACGCATGTGCCATTCCCGCAGTTGCTCCCGAAGTTCCTAAGTCTTCTTTGGGTATTTTTTCTCCGCGCCTGCTTCCTTGCGATTGAACTCCCACATTGGAAACGGGTGCCACGCCCTCGCATTCGAGTGTGCCCACCTCCTCCTGTCGGCGGCTACGGAAGATCCGTCGCGCCCATCAGGAAGCGATCGCACTCGCGCGCGGCGCCGCGGCCTTCGTTGAAGGCCCACACGACGAGGCTCTGTCCGCGGCGGCAGTCTCCGGCGGCGAAAACTTTCGGGATGCTCGTGGTGTATTTACCGTGGTCAGCCTTCACGTTGCTGCGCGGATCGCGCTCGACGCCGAGGGCATCGAGCAGCGGCTGTTCCGGTCCGAGAAAGCCCATCGCGAGCAGCACGAGTTGCGCGGGCAGCACCTTTTCGGTGACGGGCACGGGCACGGGGCCGAAC
>JANXZI010000332.1 GCA_025355595.1 Spartobacteria bacterium | reverse complement strand
GCCGGGCGTGTGCCGGCGCTCGCCTCGCGTGCGCTGAGCATGAGTTCAAAATCGCGCGCGGTGCTGCTTCCACGCTCCGCACCCTCCCCCTTGGTCAGGAAGGCGCCCTGCGCGGCTCCGAGCTGCGACCACAGGACGAAGACCGCCACATCAATGCCGCTCTCTGCGGAGAGCACGAGATCCGTCGCCTGCGCAAACGACGCATCCACCTGCAATGGCAGATCCTCCCACGTCACCGGCACGAGCCGGAACTGCCCGGCGTAGCGCGGCTGCAGACTGGCGATCACATCGTCCGCCTTGCGGCGTTCCTCCACCACGTCTTCCGGCGCGGAGATGAAGATGCGGATTGTTTTCATCGGAGAGGCGAGTGCTAAAGGCAGAGGCAACTATCCCGAAAGCCGCCCCGCAGCAACAAGCGAACGGCCTGCGGACGAAACTAAGCATTGCCCGCACCGATGCGACGTGGCAGTATCTTCGATTATGTCCAAACAATCCCTCAGTCGTGTTTGTGTCACATGGGCAACGGTCATCTCCGTCTGCGGAGGAGTGCTGCTGACGGGGTGCAGAACCGCGGCCCTGATTGGCGTAATCGCCGGAGCCGGAGCCGTCGTCGCGATCGTCGTTATCGCAAAATACAAGGCGAACGCCCGGCAGATCGCGGCTGCCAAGGAACAAGTCCGCGCCGTTTATGCCGATGCGGCAAAACCCAAATCAAAACGCGGGCATCCGCAACTCACGGAGCAAGCCCGGCAGGCGGCTACGACGCCGGAGCCCACTGCCAAAGCGGGCGCTGCGCATGCCACCAAAGCGGAAAAGGCGGCAGCGGCCGAAGTCGCGGATGCCACGCCACGGCAGATTCTCAGCACCGATGAACTGGACACATCCGGCGCGCGCCACCTCCCTCGCTTTCTCGCAGTGCCGGTCCCGCCGCAGAACATCCCGGCCGAGCAGGGCGGAAAGGGCACGTACATGGTCTGGGACACCCACCGCCAGCAGTTGGCGACAGACGATGTCTATGTGGTTGACCGCGATGTCCGCGCAGGTTCCATCGTAAAGCTGGACGGCATGAAAGCCAAGATCGCGAAGGCGGAATAATCGCGGCGCAGTTCATCTTTTCAGGAAAGAAAAAGGCGCCGGGATGAACCGGCACCTTTTTTTGTTCCCGAGAAAAACTCAGGACGACGTGTCGAATGATCAGCGCTGCACGCGTGCGGAGCCGCCCTTGGCGAAGGCCTTCACCTGCTCGACGGTCGCCATGCTCGTGTCGCCGGGGAAGGTGGTGAGCAGTGCGCCGTGCGCCCAGCCGAGCTTCACGGCTTCCTCCTCGGAGGCGCCGGTGAGCAGGCCGTAGAAAAATCCTGCGGCGTAGCCATCGCCGCCGCCGATGCGGCAGATGACGTCGAGTTCGGCCATCGGGGACTGGTAGGTCTTGCCGTCAATCCACGCGACTGCACCCCAGGTGTGGCGGTTGGTCGAGTGGACTTCCCGCAGCGTGGTCGCGACGACTTTCACCTTTGGAAATTTCTTCACCGCCTTTTCGATGACCGAGAAAAATGCGGACGGGTCGAGCTTGCCCTTCGACTCGACGTCCTGCCCCTCGATGCCGAGGCCCTTTTGCAAATCCTCCTCGTTGCCGACGAGCACATCCACATGCTCGACGATGCGCGCGAGCACCTCGACGGCCTTGCCATGACCGCCCCAGATGTCCCAGAGCTTTTGGCGATAGTTGAGGTCGAACGACGTGACCGCGCCCGACGCCTTCGCGGCCTTCATCGCCTCGATGATCACCTCGCCGGTCGTGTCGGAAAGTGCGGCGAAAATTCCTCCCGAGTGAAACCAGCGCACGCCCTGATCGAAGATCGCCTTCCAGTCAAAGTCGCCCGGCTTGAGCATCCCCGCCGCCTCGTTGCTGCGATTGTAAAACACGACGGGGGCGCGCACGCCTTGGCCGCGATCAGAATACACGGTGGCCATGTTCGGCCCGCGCACGCCGTCATGCTTGAATTTCTTGTAGAACGGCTTCACGCCCATCGCGCGCACACGCTCATTGATCAGGTCACCGATCGGGTAGTCCACCATCGCGCTGGCGACGCCGGTGTTCAGGCGGAAGCAGTCGGAGAGATTTGCCGCGCAGTTGAATTCGCCGCCGCTCACGTGGATGTCGCAGTGCGAAGCTTTGCGGAAAGGAATGATGCCGGGGTCGAGGCGATGCACGAGCGCGCCGAGCGAGAGGAAGTCGAGTGCGCCGTCCTGGCGGATGTTGAGGCCGTATTTCATGAGGTGGGTTTTTGGGTTTTGTGAAAGGGGCGGGGATTTCAGCAACGGGAAGGGTCCGTGGCAAGAAGATCGAGGGGCTGGTGAGCCTTGTGTAGTCCGTGAAGAAGTTGTTTTGAGCAGCGGTCGCCAAATCACTTTCCACGTCGAGCCCGGAAAGAACACACTGCCCCGCCGCTTCATGAACTTCCCCGCCGTATTTGCCATCTCACTTTTCATCGGCATCGCACCGACGTACGCGCACGGCCCCGGCAAGCAGAACGATTTCGGCGGCAAACGCGTGCTGCTCATCGGCATTGATGGCTGCCGCGCGGATGCCCTGCGCACCGCGATGGATTCCGGCAAGGCACCCACGCTGCGCAAATTCGCGAGCGAAGGCTGCGCGGACTGGAGCGTCTTCGCGGGCGGCGAACTCGGCGGCGCGACCGAGCAGGCAACATCCAGCGGGCCCGGCTGGAGCACGATTCTGACCGGCGTATGGCGCAACAAGCACGGCGTGAGCAGCAACAAATTCGAGCACCACCGCATCGCGGAATTCCCGCACTTCATGCGCCGCATCAAGGACGCGAAACCAGCGGCGTGGTGCGGATCGCTCGTGAACTGGCCGGAGATCCAGCACTTCATCGCGGAGCCATCGCGGAAGGATGGCCGGGAATTTCTCAGCGAAAAGGTCATGCTGGTTCCTGACCCTGCGAAAAAGGGGCGCGACTGGCCGGAACTCGACATTGCGATCCGCGATCGCACTGTTGCGCTGCTGCGCGAAAAAAATCCCGACGCCCTGTTCGTCTATTTCGGCCAGGTGGATGAAACGGGGCACGCCGCGACCGATCCCGCGGGCATGTTCTCCGCCGCCAATGCGCCCTACCTTGGAGCCATCACGCGTGTGGATGCGCTCGCTGCAGATGTGCTCGCCGCGCTGCGCGCGCGTCCCCACTTTGCCGAGGAAGACTGGCTCATCCTCGCCACGACCGATCACGGCGGCACCGGCACCAGCCACGGCAAGCAGTCGCCCGAGGAACGCAACATCTGGCTCCTCGCCAATGGCGGCCCATTCCGCGGCGGCGCGGTGCTCACGCAAAAATGCGGACACGCGATCGTGCCGCCCACCGTCTTCCAGCACCTCGGCCTCGCCATCGATCCTGCGTGGGGCTGGGAGGAAAAGCCGCTCTTGCCACCCGCCGCCGCCACTCCTCGCTGACAGTGTGGGCCGAAAGCCACATTTCAACGCAGAGGCGCGGAGGAGGAATGGAATATTCCTCTGCATGCCTCTCACTCTTTCTCCGCGCCTCTGCGTAAAAAACTTTGCGCTCCCCCTGCTCAAAAGGACTTTCGGCACACTCTCTGACTCATGAAAAACATCACCGCTCTCGCCTTCGCCTTCGCACTCTCGGCCGCCGCACGCGCGGAACTGCGCGTCCCCGCGTCCACCGCCTATTCCGATCCGTGGGATCACGGCGCGAAGATCAGCAAGGAAGGCATCACCGGCTGGAAGGACTCGGCGCAGAAGATCCTGTGGTTCGGTGAAATCAAGGCCGCCGGGAAACTGGACGCGTCGCTCGTCGTGAAACTCCCCGCCGGAGCGAAGTCCAAGCTGCGCCTCACCGTCGCAGGTGATTCTCACGACGCCGAGGCGACCGGCGGAGTGGCCCCGGTCACGGTCTCCTTCGGCAGCTTCACGATCGCGAAGCCCGGCTACGTGCGTTTTGAACTTTCCTCCGCAAATGCCGCCGGTGCCGCAAACGGCGATCTCGACGCGCTCGTGCTCGACGGACCCGCGGCGGCGGACGCGCACTTCAACACCGACCCGCGCCGCAACGCCGCGTCCGTCCACCTTTTCTACCCGACGCCGAAGGACGCCGCGGTCGAGTGGTTTTACAACGAAGTCACCGCCGTCGAGGACCCGCTGGCCAGCTACTACATGGCGTGTGGTTTTGCGCGCGGCTACTTCGGCATGCAGGTGAACTCCGGGACCGA
>JANXZI010000528.1 GCA_025355595.1 Spartobacteria bacterium | reverse complement strand
GCTTTCACAAGCGTGGCTACGGAAATCTCACCTACGATGTCAGCCCCGGGATCGGCTCCGCGTCGTAGATCGAGTGCGGGCGGTCCAGCGGGTCGTGCCACTCGACGGTGCGCGGCAGGCCGAGTCCTTCGTAGATCGTGGCGGCGAGATTTTCCGGGCGCTGCGGCGACTCGGCGGGATACGCGCCGATTTTGTCCGTCGCGCCGATCACCGTGCCGCCGCGCACGCCGCCGCCGGCGAGGAAGATCGTCTGGCTCGCGCCCCAGTGATCGCGGCCGGGCAGCTTCGCGCCGGGGATGCTCTTGATGCGCGGCGTGCGGCCGAATTCGCTGCCCATCACGATGAGCGTCTCCGAGAGCAGGCCGCGCGAATCGAGATCGTCGAGGAGCGCGCTCACCGCGCGGTCCATCGGCGGGAGCAGGAAGTTTTTCAGATTGGGAAATGCGGCCTGGTGCGTGTCCCAGGTCTCGTTGTTGCCGAGATTCACCTGCACGAGCCGCACGCCGACTTCGAGGAGCTGCCGCGCCATGAGCAGCGACCAGCCGAAGCTGTTGCGTCCGTAGCGATCGAGCCACTTCGGATCGGCGCGGCTGATGTCGAAGGCATCGTGGACTTTTCCATTGGTGATCAGCGACACCGCCGCGTCGCGATATTTGTCGAGGCCCGCATCTTCCACCGTGCCCTCGACGAGCCGCGACTGCCGCTCCATTTCGCCGCGCAGCGCCACGCGATCCATCACCCGCGCCGTGCTCAGTCCCTGCGGGAGCGAAAGGTGCGGCGCCTCGTAGATGAGCTCGGCATCCGTCTCGCGTCCGCGCTCGTGGTGGAAAAGATACTCGGGAAACGCGCCGTAGTGCGCCGGGTGATACGGCGACATCTCGATGAACCACGGATCGTGCTGCTTGCCCATCTGCCCCGCGAATTGCCCACCGATCATCCGTCCCTCGCGATGCCGCAATTTTTCCGGCAGAACGACGGCGGGCGGCAGATTGTTCCGCGACGGCAGCACGCGTCCCGCGATGGCCGCGATGCTCGGAAAGTCCGTCTCCTTCGCCTTCCGCGGGTCAAAGCCCAGCGGCAGATCGCTCTTCCCCGTGAGCATGATGTGGTGCCCGGCCGAGTGGTCGTTCGACGGATGCGTGAACGAACGCACGAGCGCGAACTTGTGCGCGCGCTTCGCCAGCTCCGGCAGATGCTCGCAAATCTGGATGCCCGGTGCGCTCGTCCGGATCGGGTTGAATTCCCCGCGGACCTCCAGCGGCGCATCCGGCTTCATGTCGAAGCTCTCGTGCTGCGCGAGCCCGCCCGAGAGGAAAATGTAGATCACCGACTTAGCCTTCGCGGTCTGCGGAGCGCCGAGCGCGCGAAGTCCCGAGACGTGATTCATTCCCAGCCCGAGCAGGCCGATCGCGCCCGCCTGAATCGCCGCCCGGCGCGTCATGCCGGGCGGGTGGCAGGCGTTGCAGTCTGGGTGTGCCGGTGTCATGGGATGAAAATATGCACGGGGCCTGAAATGTCGATCCCACGCATTGCTTGATCCACCGGAACCCCGCGATCGTCTTTGAACAAATCCCGCCGTGGACGCCACTACGCGAGCATCCCGACGCGCGAGGCGATCGTGCACAGCTCGGCCACGGAGTGCGCGCCGAGCTTGTTCATCATGCGTTCGCGGTGGTGCCGGACGGTGTGCGGGGAGATGCCCAGCATGTCGGCCATCTGCTCCTTGCTGAGGTCCTTCACCACGAGGCTGAAGACCACATGCTCCGGATCGGTGAGCGTGGCGAGACCCTCGTGCTGCACCTGCTTCGACGCCTCGGCGATCGTGGGGGAAAAATAGGTGCCTCCCTGCACCGCCGCCTCGAGCGCCTTTTGCCAGCACGACAAATCATCCGTCTTCGAGACAAAGCCTGCCGGGCTCGACGCCATCGCCTCCCGGATCTGCACCGGGTCGGTACTCCCGGTGAAAAGGACGGCGCGCACCGTGATGTCGCGCGCACGGAGCGTGCGGAGGAGGCCGGGGCCGTCGAGGCCGGGCAGGCACACATCCACCCAGAGCACATCGGGCGCGGCGAGGGGAATGGCCCTCAGCGCCTCAGCGGCACTCCGGCAGGTGCCCGCGATCGTGCAGGGGAGCAGGAGGGGGAGGGCGCATTCCAGCGTCCTGAGGATCGAGAGATGATCATCCACGATGAAAAGTTTGGGCTTCATGCCATGCTTGCTTGAAACGTGTTCCGTGCGGAGAGGAAAGACGGATTGCGCACGGCAAAGCAACGACAAATTTGACGAACGGCGTATTCTCGTGGAATAACCGCCTTACGCTGGCGGCGGCAGCCCCATCCGACTGTAATAATCCGTCAGATTCGCTGGCCGGTAGGTCGGGTCAGCTTTCCATAGCTCTGCCACCGACTCATCCACGCATTCGCCGATGGTTTCATCACTACCCTCGGCATGCGGCTGGCCGGGTGCCGCCATTGGGCGGCGGTAGCGCAGAGGGAATGGCCGCAGGATGCCGCCGAAAAACTCCGCATACGAATCCCGCAGATAGGGATGTTTGATCTTCCGCAGCGCCGCCGGCACCGCACTCATGTCCGTGAGCGGCGTGCAGTCCGCAATCTC
>JANXZI010000482.1 GCA_025355595.1 Spartobacteria bacterium | reverse complement strand
CTGAAGGGCGCCAAAATCCACGACTGCGACTTCATCGATGCCGGCGGCCGCTGGGAACGGGGCGAGCGTGGGCTGAAGGGCGGCATCACCGGCGGGGCGATCTTCTCGATCTGGATGGCCGACTCCGAGATCGCCCACAACCGCTTCACCCGCACCAGGCAGGGCGCGGACGGAGAGTTCTATGGCATCAAGGGCCGTCAAGGCAAGCGCTGCCACATCCACCACAACACCATCGGGGTCGATTTTTCGATCGAGTTCCCCTTCGAGAACGATGAGGACATGGAGATCGATCACAACGTCTGCGCCGGCACCATCTCGATCCCCAAGAGCGCCGGCGGGCCAGTTCCGATGAGTGGCTGCACCTTCCATCTCCACCACAACTGGATGCGCAGCGGCTATGCCATCGAGTTCGTGCGCAACGGCGTCGAGATCAGCCACAACCTTTTTGACTTCGATGTGAAGAAGGACGGCGGGAATCTCATCTCCGGGTTTGGCAAGGCCGCGGCCAATGGCCCCGCGAGTTTCCACGACAACCTCGTGAGCAACCCCGGTCGCGGCGTCATCTGGATCAATGAGGTCTTCAACCATTTGGAAATTCGCGACAACCACATCATCACGCGTACCACCGTCACGCCGCGCATGGATGGGCTGTTCGGATTCAACCCCGGCTGCGACTTCAAGACGATCACGATCGAGGGCAACCGCATCGAGTGCGAGGGGCAAGCGCGCCCGCTGCTGCGATGCAAGGAAAGCTACGGCGCGGTGATCCGGAACAACACGCTGACCAACGTCTCCGACACCGAACGATACGAAAACAATGGCGGCGGCAAAGCCGTCGGCCCCGAAAAAGCGCTGCAATTCGAGTGCGGCGTTCACGGTGAATTCGCCGTGGATGGCTGGCAGGCAAAACGGTCTGCGAAGTAATGGGCGGAACCGGACATGGCAAACACCCCTGACGCTTCCACTTCGCGGTTCGATTCGATCCGCGCAGAGGCGCGCAAACACGCTATGAAGAAATCGAAATGAAAACAAGACGGCCATTCATGAAGCATGCGCTCACATTTCTCGCCGCCCTGATCCTCGCGCCACTGGCCGCGCAGCCTGCGACCAACGCGCAGCCGCCATCCGCGGACGTCATCGTGTATGGCGCCACGCCAGGCGGGTTCTGCGCGGCGATCGCTGCGGCGCGCGAAGGGGCGTCGGTCATTCTGCTGGAGCCATCGGAACACGTCGGCGGTGTGAATACCGGTGGGCTGTGTTTCAGCGACTCGAATCAAACGGTGCGCAGCACGGTGCTGGGGCTCTTTGATGAATGGCACTCACGCATCGAGAAGGACTATCAGCAGCGCGGCGTGACGCTGCCCTACAAGGTGAGCGTGAAGGACAACGCGCACTGGACCTACGAGCCGCATGTGGCGGCGAAAATCACGAAGGAGATGCTCGATGAAGCCGGCGTGAAGGTGCTGACGAAACGTGTTTTGAAACGCGTGAGCAAAGACGGTGCACACATCACCCAGATCGAAACGGGCAGAGGCGCGTTCGCGGCCAAAGTGTTCGTGGATGCGACGTATGAAGGCGACTTGATGGCGGCGGCAGGGGTGAGCTGGACGATTGGCCGTGAGGGACGGAAGGAGTTCGGCGAATCGCTGGCTGGGAAGCACTTTCCGAAACCGAGGATGGCGATCTCGGGCCTCGATGCCGACGGCAAGCCGCTGCCGCTCATCACGACGACGGATGCTGGGGCGGAGGAGGACGGCGACAAAAACGTGATGGTCTATAGCTTTCGGCTCTGCGTGACAAAGGACGCGGCCAACCGCGTGCCCTTTCCAAAACCGGCCCATTACGATCCGGCGCGATTTGAAGTCGTGCGCCATCACTTTGCCTCCGCCAAGCACGCCCCGCTGTGGGATCTGTATCCGCTGCCGGGAAACAAATTTGATGCGAACAACGGCATCGGAAAACAATTCTCGATGGGCCTCGTCGGTGCCTGCAATGGCTGGAGCGAGGCGGATGAGGCAGGGCGCGCGAAGATCTGGGAAGCGCACCGGCAATACACGCTGGAACTTTACCACTTTCTCACGACCGATCCCGCGGTGCCGGAGACGCTGCGGCGGCAAACCGCCGCGCTCGGTCTTTGCCGCGATGAATTCGCTGCTTCCGATCACTGGTCGCCGCAGCTCTATGTGCGCGAGGGACGTCGCATGCTCGGCGAGTATGTCGTGTCGCAGAAGGACATCATGAATGAGCCGCGGAAGGATGATCCCATCGTCGTCTCATCGTTCCCCATTGACTCGCACGACTGCCAGCGGGTCGGCACAAAGGAGAGCGTCATTGCTGAAGGCACGATCATGCCGGTGCGCATGGCGGGCCGGAAGCATGGCTATCCGTACCATATCCCGTATCGGGCAATCCTCCCGAAAGCGTCGGAGTGCGACAACCTGCTCGTGCCTGTCGCGCTGTCCTGCACGCATGTGGGCATCTCCTCGATCCGTGTCGAGCCGACGTGGATGATCCTCGGCCAGAGCGCCGGCATCGCCGCGGCCTTGAGCGCCAAACAAAACGTGACGGTGCAAAAGCTGCCGTATCCGGCCTTGCGCGAGCGCCTGCTCGCGCAAAAGCAGGTGCTGGAACTCCCCACGCTGGCCGCTCTGCCGCCGGAACCCGCCACACCGATCGGCATCGATCCGAAAATGCTGCCGGGCATCGTGCTCGATGACGCGCAGGCAGTGCTCAAAGGCCCATGGACCCGCTCGGCAAACTTCAAGCCGCACATCGGCTCCGGCTATCTGCACGACGACAAACGCGGCGACGGCCAGTCCAGCGCCACGTTTCATTTCAAAGCGCCAAAATCAGGCCGCTACGAGGTGCGCATGGCCTACTCCGCGCACGAGACAAGGGCGAAGAATGTCCCGGTCGTGATTCAAAGCGGTGTCTTCAAAACCGAGATCACGGCGGACCAAACCCGCGCGCTGCCCGACGGTCAGCCGTTCAGGATTATCGGCACCGCAGAACTCAGCACCGAGGGCGATACGACCATCACGCTCTCCAATACTGGCACCGTCGGCTTTTTGATTCTCGATGCAATTCAACTGATTCCGGCAAGTAAATTGAAATGAGCCACCAACTCCCCTGCCCCGACAGCCACTAATCTCACTGCATGGCGAACGCCCCCGGCAAATCCACCTCGCTGCTCGATTCGATCCGCCATGGTGCGCGCAATTTTGTGCGGCGCTTTCATCGCGCGGTAGTCGAGCGCGGCAACCCGCGCGTGATCACCGAGGTGAACCGCGATCCCGATCCGCGCCGGTTTCTCGACCCGGCAATGCTGGACAAGTTCACGCTCTCGCCGCTCATCGCGCGGCTCGTTGTCGAGGGGTTCATCAATGGCCTGCACAAAAGTCCGTTCCACGGGTTTTCCGTGGAGTTCGCCGATCACCGCGAGTATGTGCCGGGCGACGATTTGAAGTATCTCGACTGGCAGGTGTTCGCGCGCACCGACCGCTATTACATCAAGCGCTACGAGGAGGAGACGAACCTGCGCTGCCACATCCTGCTCGACCGATCGGCCTCGATGGCCTTTGGCACGCGCGACGTGACGAAGTGGGATTACGGTTGCTTTCTCGCGACGTGCCTCGGCTACCTCATGATCAAGCAGCAGGACGCCGTGGGCCTCTCACTCTTCGGTTCAAAGCCCGGGCTCGTGCTGCCGCCGCGATCCCGCGTTTCGCACCTGCGTCAGATGATTCAGGTGATGACCGCGAACCCGCCCGTGGGTGAAACGAACGTCGCCGCGAGCCTGCGCGCGATGGTGCGGAATCTGAAACGCCGCGGCCTCATCGTGCTCATCAGCGATCTCATTGACGACCCTGCCGAGACGCTGAAATCCATCCGCCTCCTCGGCAGCCACGGCCACGATGTCATCGTCTTCCAGCTCCGCGACGCGAGCGAAGTGGAATTCCCATTCGACGGCGCGACCGTCTTCCGCGACCTCGAGACCGGCGAGGAACTCGAAGTGGACCCCGCCGCCGTGCGCGAGAACTACATGCAGAATCTCGCCGAGGAGACCGAGCGCTACCGCAAGGGCCTGCTCGAAGTCGGCATTGACTACGTCCCGCTCAACACGCGCGAGCCCTACGACAAGGCGTTCTCCGCGTACCTAAACCGGCGCTCGAAACTCCGCGGCTGAGGGGATCGGAGCGCGATTGCGAATCCGCGTGAATCCCCGAGCGGATGAAGTTTGCCGCCGCCGCCATGGTGATGCTACACTTCCCGCCATGAGCCAGACCCTCACCGTCGAGTATCCCGACCGCCTGCCGGACGCCTTGAACATGTCCCGTGCAGAATTTGAGCGCGATGCCCGCATGGCCCTGGCCGCCAAGCTGTATGAGCTGGGCCGGCTTTCCTCCGCCGAAGCCGCCGGCATGGCCGGGTTGGATCGCGTGCGCTTTCTCCTCGCGCTGGAGCGGTTTGGAGTGTCCGTCATCAACATGGATGATGAGGAGTTAAAGCAGGAGTTCGCCCATGCCCGTGAAACCTTCGCTGGTCGTCAATAGCAGCCCGCTCATCGCCCTCGTAGCCGCCTTGCCGGACTTTGACCAACTCGCCGGCATCGTCGGGCGGTTCATTGTTCCCGCCGAGGTCATCGCCGAACTGGTCGCAGGCGGATTGAAGGATGAAACCGCCGCGCGCGTGCAGGCCGCATCCTGGTGTGAAGTGCGTTCGCCGCGCCCCTCCGCGCCGGACCCGCTTCTTCAGCGGCTCGGCGGAAGTGAGGCCGCCGTCATCCAGACCGCACAGGAGGAAGGACTGCCCCTCGTGGTGATTGATGAATTGCGCGGCGACGTGCCGCCCGACTGGCGGGCCTGCGCGTCATCGGTTCCCTGGGGCTGCTGGTGGAACTGCACTACGCGGGGCTTCTTCCCTCGGTGGATGACTCCATCCGGCGGATGCAGGCGAAGGGAATCCACCTCACGCCTCATCTCATTCAGACGACCCTTGATGCGGCGAAGGAATCGCGGACGTAATCTTTCCCGTCCCTGGTTGGATGAAATCTTGGTCGCCAAAATGCTCTCGTTCGCTGGCAAAGTGTCGCGAGGTGAAAATCATCGCCAGTCTCGTTTTAGAGTCTGTACGGCACTTCAAAGAGTGGCGGCAAGGTGGGCCAAAGGCCCATCACAAGCCAGCCCAGGGCAAGCGAGGGACGAGCGCCGCCCTGGGAATTGCAGGAAAAGAACAAAGCCCTGAAAGGGCGCGACAAGGTGTGCCGCCCTTTCAGGGCTTTGATTCGTGGAGGACGAATTACCCAGGGCGTTGCCCTGGGCTGGCTTGTTGCGGGCCTTTGGCCCGAAAGACCGCCGCTGCCGGAAGACCGCCGCTAGCTCGGACACCGCAAAAATTCAAAGTGCCGTACAGGCTCTAGTATCTACTTGCAAAACTTCGCATTCTATTATTCGGGTAATTTACTCTGACGAGCCGGCCGAGAATGGGATTGCAAACTTATGCAAGTAGATACTAGTCCGGCATCGCCCGCACGATCTTCATCGTCTCGACGCTCACGGTGCAGACGCGGGCGAGCAGGGCGAGCACGGCTTCCTTGTGGTCGGCGAAGCGGTAGGTGTTGAATTTCTCCGCCACCGTGGGGTCGCTGATCTTGTGTTCCTTCCATTGGTCTAGCACCCATTCCAGCCCGCTGCGGTTGCCGAGCTTGTAGTCCCACGCGGCGGCGGGGATGCCGTGGAGCGTGGTCGTGGCGTCAATCTCGATGCTGCCGGTTTCCTTCACGGCTTCCAGCCTAGGCTTGGGCTTGGGTTTGTCGTTCGGTTCGTCTGCTTGCTTGCCTGCGGGTTCCTTGCGGTCGTGGCGCTCCAGCGGGAAAGGCGCGGCCTGCTCGTAGCCGAGGTGCAAGTCCATGAGCGGGCGGTACGACATACTTATAGAAACAGCGGCGTCTCCGAGGGACTACCCCGGCTCATTTGGTTCTTCTCGGACGACCGACGCGACGATGGAGTCGCGGCTAGTAAGTTCCCATATGTCATCAAAGAGGAAGTGGTCAAAGGTGCGGATGTGATGACGAAGGATGTCCTCCGTAAGCATGTTCGGGCGGATGTCGCAGTAATAAACCCCATCAAGCGGGTTTAACTTGACGGTGTATCCCTTGAAATGACCGGACAAAAATGTCGAATTGATGCCGTAGCGGGGTAATACGCCTTTTCTCTGCACGTCGTTCAGGAAAATGGCGACGTGCGGGACATCCTTTCCGGTCATGCGGTGGAGAAGGAATTTGTCCACAAAGATTTTGCCGAGCCGGTCTTTACTGCTGGTCTTCACCGAGCCAATCACCTTCACTAGTTCGCCGTATTTGATGATAAGGTCGTGCTGAAAGCGCATGACAAACTCCGCCACGCCGGGAACGACGACGGGGACCTGGACAGTGCCGGAGGTGCAATCAATGCCTTGCGCGATGATGAGCAATTGAATAAGCCGCTCAAAGAGGTCTCCATTGATTTTGCGGGCGGTGTTGGACTTGCCCGCCGGGAGCGAGTCGAGGGCGGCGCCGATGGCCTGCTGAATCGTGTAGATGCTGCGATTGCAGAGTTCGCGATCCTCGATGGAGGGCCGCGCATTGCGCCCGCTGGCGAGCAGCGTGCGGAGCCGGGGAACCGCGTGCCCGAAATCGGCGGCGGAGTAGAGAAGGCGGGAGTTGAGCGGGCGCGTGACGTTGAAAGCGCCGTCCTCTTTATACTGGAGGAATTGGTAATGCGGCTCGTTTTGGGAAACGATGACGGCCTGCACGCTTTGCGGTATGCCGATGAAGTCGAGATACCGCTGCGCGAAAGCGACGTAATGATCGAGCGTTGTGAAACGGGTCTTGTCGCAGGCATACTCCCGTAGCGCCGAAAGCACGCTCATCGGATGCTTTCACGACGGGCCGCCGTCTTCCGGTCGAGTTCCATCCAGACAGCAACCGGCTTTTGCGGGATGGCGTTTAGCCGTTCGATCGCCCACTGATTGTAAGTGGCATTGGCGTCGCACCCGAGCCAGCGGCGACCTAGCTGTGCGGCAACGACGCACGTTGTCCCCGAACCGGAGAAAGGGTCGGCGACCAAGTCTCCGGGATTGGAGGACGCGAGGACGATCTTGCGAATAAGCTCTTCGGGTTTCTGCGTCGGATGAGCAGTCTTTTCGCCCATGCCGTTGCAGGTCGTCGGAATGTCGAACACATCTTTCGGCTTCGCGCCAGCCGGGTTCGGCGTCCAGTCCACGTCGCGCTCTTTGCCTTGTCCATACTGGCTTGTGAGCGCCTGCGGATGCTGCGGGTATTTCAAAGTATGAGCGCCGTAGGGGATGCGCACGTCTTCGATATTCATGGTGAACTCCGCGCTCTTGCGCAGGTGGAGAATGCTTTCGTGCGAGCGACCCCAGTCGTTCCCGAGATTGGCTTTGTTCTTATAGTGCCAGACCAGCCAGCGGCAGCTACGGAAAAAGGGCATCGCCGCAACTTTAATGTCAGCTAGGATTTCGGAAAATCCGCAGATATAGAGACTGCCGGTCGGCTTCAGCGCCCGCACCGCGAGTTCCACCCACTGCTTTGACCAACGCATATAACTTTCATGCGATTCAAAGGTATCCCAGTCGGCTTTCTTTATGTTATAGGGCGGGTCGGCGAAACAAAGGTCGATGCTCTCGGGTTTGAGGGTGGCGAGCCAGGCGATCGAATCGCCGCAAAAAAGCTGCCCTCCTGTCGCTTCATAATGAAGTTGGAGGCCGCCCCCCTGTAGTTCATGGATGGTGCCATTTGGCGGCAGTGTCAGGAGATCTGGATGTTTTTCAGATGGTTCAATTTTAACAGGCATTGGAGCAGGCGATTGGGAGCGCGAAAGTTTACGCACCGAGCGTGGACCAGCCAGCAGAAATTGGCTCGCGGGCGATGTTATTTTCATCGAGGAACTGGATGTCGCTGAAGATGGAGAGGAAGATTTCCTCGGTGAGGATGTGCTGGATGAGCATCTCGTCCACGTCGGCTGGCGTGACGGCGGGATTGATGGCGGTGCGGCAGAGATCGAGGAAGGTGTCGCGGCGCTGGCGGAAGCCGGGATTGGCCCTGCCCTGCTGCTGGATCATGTCGCGCAGGGCGGTGACGATGCTGGGGATGTCCTGCTTGAACCGTTCGACGGCTTCCTTGAACTCGCGCACGTCCCGGCTCTCGAAGGTGACGTAGGCGGTGAGGAGTTCGTCGAGCGCCTCGTCTTTTCCAAATGGCGCGGTGAGGAGGCGCTGGCCGTCCTGATAGAGGATGGCGGTCTGCGAGTCCTCGAAGAGGATGTTTGAATCCGGGTAGCCCCTGTCGAATTTCTTCGCGATCTCCTGGTTGAGGTCGTCGTCGGTGTCCTTGCTCTCCCAAAAGCCGCAGTCGAGGCGGAGGATGTTCTTCAGTGTGCCGTCCGGGGTGACCCGATTCTTGCGCCGGGGATTGTAGTAGTCGAGTTCCTCGACGAGCAGGAGGTCGCGCGGGCGGGCGTAGGCGTTGATGAGATTGAAGACGGCCCGACGG
>JANXZI010000469.1 GCA_025355595.1 Spartobacteria bacterium | reverse complement strand
CGCACGCGAGCCACACTTTTTCCTCCGCCTCGGGGAAGAAGGTGAGGATCGCATCGAGGTGCGAATGCGTCATGCCGAAGATGTGCGTGGCCCACTCGACGAGTTCGTCTGTGAGGGGCTGCGAGCGGATGTCGGTGATGTCAATATTCCACTGGCGGAGCGCGACGACGCTGTTCTCGCTCGCGGGCTGGCCGTGGCCCGTCGCGACGCCGGCGGACGCCACGGAGATGTCGCGCCGGTGCTTCGCGGCATGGCGGAGGAGACCCTCTGCCATGGGGCTGCGGCAGATGTTTCCGGTGCAGACGAAGAGGATGCGCTTGTGATTGGGCACGATGAAGGGCGGGAACTTTACAGACCGGCCATGCGCCCGCAATACCGAACGTCTGGTTTGTGCGCTTCACGGCTGCGCGGCGATCCATTTTCCTGCTAGCGAGGAGCGAGCGCGGAGGTATTCGTCCTGCACATGAAGAATCTCCTCCGCACTGTCCTCTGCCTTTCGCTCGCGCTGGTCGCGGGGTGTTCGAGCTACGGGAAGCGCTTTGCCTTCGAATCCCGCGCCGACGTGAAGCACCTGCTGCACGAGGGTGCCTACACGGGGCGCTGGACGAGTGCAAAAAATTCCGCGTGGGGCGGCGAGCTCCGGTGCATTCTCACGAGGCTGGAGAACCCTGGATGCGGGCGCGGCGACCATGCCGCATACCGCGCGGATTTTCACGCGAAGTGGCACGGGCTCTCGTCCACGCACAGTGTGGTGCTGCAGACGAAGCCGGCTTCGGGGAAAAAATCCGGCGCGCTCGCCTTTGAGGGCACGAGCGCGCTGCACACGATCATCGGGGCGGGAACGTATTCGTGCAAAGGCACGATGGACCACCAGACGATGCGCGCGTGCTACGATGCGAGCTACGACAGGGGGACGTTTGAGATGACGCGCGTCACCGTGAAAGGTGATGCGAAAGGCAACGCGCGCTGAGTCTGCGGTTGACTCGATTCCGCGCCGCACGTACACGGGCCGGATGCCTTCCCGTTCCACCCTAGCCGTCGCCGCAACCGCGCTCACGATCTTCGGATTCAGCGCGTGCAAGCCCGTTTATTCGGACGTTTTCACCTACAGGAAAAACTCCTTCAAGGCCCCGCCCGTGAAAGTGCCGGAGATCAAGGCGCCGGCCATCCCCCTGATCCCTGATATTGGTCCGCCGGCTGGCGGAGCGCCGGGCGGGATTCCCGGTGGCATCCCGGGCGCGATGCCCGATGCCGGTGGCGGGATTCCGGGAGTGCCTGCAGCGCCGGGTGTGCCGCCCGCCGTGCCTGCGGTGCCGGGGCTGTGATGCCACGGCGGCTTCAGTGAGGAAATGCTGGGCCATGCCTGAATCCACGCCGCCGCTGTGAGCAGCGAATCGAAGCCACCGGAACCGCCATCGGCGCTGCCTCTCCAAGGGGAGATTGAGGCCGAGATGATGGTGTACCTTGGCGACGAAAATGTTGCCAAGTTCTCGCTGCGGCACGGCGAATACATCATCGGGCGCGATCCGGGATGTCAGATCAGCGTGGATGCTGAGGGCATCTCGCGGCATCATGCGCGGCTCACTTTTCAGGGCTACGAGCTGACGGTGGAGGATCTCAGCTCGGCGAATGGCGTCTTCATCGAGGGGGTGCAGATCCAGCTCCCGACGCGCGTGCGGTCGGACCAGCAGGTCGAGGTCGGCAGCGCGCGATTTTTTGTCCGGCTGAAGACGGAATCCTCCGAGATGCTGGCTGCGGCGCTGTGGGATCCCGACCTCGGGCTCGCGCCAGTACGGACGATCCTCGAGGGGAAAAAGTACAAGGTGCTCGGCACGATCGGCCGCGGCGGGATGGGCGTGGTGCATCAGGCGCGCGACCTGCGCATCGTGCGGAATGTCGCGATGAAGGTCATCAAGACCTCGAGCCAGTTTTCCCGGGAGAATGTGCTGCGCTTTGTGGACGAGGCGCAGCTCACCGGGCAGCTCCAGCACCCGAACATCATCCCCGTGTACGAGCTGGGCCTCGATGAATTTGGCGAGGTCTTCTACACGATGAAGTACGTGAAGGGCACCACGCTGGATCAGGTGCTCCGCCGCATCCGCGAGCGCGAGGAGGATGCGATCAAAAAATTCCCGCTCGCGACGCTGCTCACCGTCTTCCAAAAGATCTGCGACGGCGTGGCGTACGCGCATTCCATGGGCGTCGTGCATCGCGATCTGAAGCCGGACAATGTGATGATCGGCAAGTACGGCGAGGTGCTCGTGATGGACTGGGGCCTCGCAAAAAAAATGGCGAGCGGCATGCACGAGGAACATCTCGGTGACACGGTTCTGCAGATGCCGGCGTCCGACCTGCGCGGCTTCGAGACGCTGAACGGCCTCATCGTCGGCACACCGCCGTACATTTCGCCGGAGGCCGCGCGCGGCGATCTCGACCAGATCGATCCCCGCAGTGACATCCATGTGCTCGGAGCGATCCTCTACGCGATCCTCACGCTGCGACCGCCGTATCCCGGCAAGGAATTTGGCGAGCTGATCGAGCAGATCGTCAGCGGGCAGTTTGTGCATCCCACGAGCTTCAGCCAGCCGATCAATCCGTTGCGGCAGAACGAGCCGCCGCAGCCGGGGCCGGACGGCGTGAACTGCGTGCTCTCGCATCTGCCCGGCCGCCGCGTGCCCGAGGGTCTCGCCGCGATCGTCGTGAAGGCCATGGCCACCGAGCCCGCG
Organism: Spartobacteria bacterium; assembly: GCA_025355595.1. GTDB lineage: Bacteria > Verrucomicrobiota > Verrucomicrobiia > Chthoniobacterales > Chthoniobacteraceae > SXWH01. The sequence goes on along the minus strand of JANXZI010000469.1, from coordinate 4,349 downwards.
GTCCGCTACCAGACCGTCGCCGAGCTTCAGGCGGACATCCTCTCGTGGCAGGGCGGCTTCGCGCCAAAGGCCGAACGCGCGGGCATCACGCGGCAGATCATCCTGTGGGGTGCGAGGCACAAGGGGAACGTTGTCCTGTTTGCGATCTTCTTCATATTGCTGAACACCGCCCTCGCCGTCTTCGTGCTCTCGCTGAAGCACGAGCGTGATCGTGCGCGGGAGAGCGAGCGGACGGCGCGCACGAACGAAATCTCGGCGAAGGAGAGCGAGGCAAAGCTCTCGCAGGCTCTCACGGATCTGCGCGGCGTGGCGCCTTTTCTCGCGGACGAGGCGAAGGATTTCGTGACGAAGAAGGAACTGGACACCGCGCTCGGGCGGATTGATTCCGCGATCCAAAAACTCCCGAGCGAGCCGGACTACTACAACCTGCGCGGCAACATCCTCCAAACCATGCTGCGGTGGGACGCCGCCGTGGAAGCCTACGAGGACGCGCTGGAGCGCAATCCAAACCTCGCCTCGGCGAAGGAGAATCTCGCGCTGACGAAAAAACTGATGCAGCCCGATGGAGCAAATCCCGCCGAGCACGAGCCGACGACTGCCGATCTGAAGTTGCTCGTGGAATCGCTCCTCCGGCAGGGTCGCAAAGCCGAGGCGACCTACCTTGCCGACAACTTCGGCCCCGACAAGCCGCGCGCGGTCAAGCTGCTGCGTGAAGCCATGGAAAAGGATCCCGCGCTGAAGCCGCTGCGCGAATTTCTGCGTGGCAAGGCGCTCCAGGGCCGCTTCAAACGGCTCGACGACGGAACCTACAGCGCCGACCTCCGGCATCTCCCGCCGCCGATCTATCTCCCGCTGCTCGGCAATGAAGTCGTCAGCGTGAGCGTGATTTATTTGGAAGACCGGACCTTCTCCGACCTCGCGATTTTCCGCGGGATGAAATTGCACGAGCTGGGGCTCTCCGGCTGCACGAACGTGAGCGATCTTTCGCCGCTGGCCGAGATGCCGCTGAAAGTGCTGAATCTCCGCGGCACCGGGGTGTCCGACATTTCGCCGCTGACCAAAATGCCGCTCGTGGAACTCGATCTCGACGGCTGCGTGAAGCTCACAAATCTCCAGCCGCTCAAGGAATGTCGCACTCTCGAAAGGCTGCTGCTCCCCCGCACTGCGAGGAATATCGAATTCCTCCGAGGCCATCCGACTTTGAAATATCTGAGCGCGCGGGGACTAAGCGAGCCGGTCGCGCAATTCTGGGCCGACTACGACAAGAAGCGCGCGGGGAAGGGCAAGCTGCCGGGTGATCCCGCGAAGCCGCCCAGCCCGCCGGCACCTCCCGGCTCGCCTCCGGGCAAGGGGAGTCCGGACGGTCCAGCCTCGGAAATTCCGGCAAAGAAATAGTCGCGGCGGATGCGCCAGCGGCGCGATGGTAATTTTTTTCAGCGGCCTTTTGACACAGGGAGATCGTCGGGTAGGTTGCCCGAGTCATCGCAGACATGCGTCATCCGACCCCCAGAATCGGTATGCAGAACTCCGAGGAGTGCCTCCACCGCAACGCCTCGGAGCGATGCAGTTGCGTGCAAATCGGCCGCCGTGGCGCGGTTTTCAAAATGCCGCGCAGGCTGGACGTATTAACCGTCATCGTGCTCTGCATCGAATGGTGTGGCGCAGGGAGCGCGCGGCAAACGGTGAGGATGGAGGCGACGGTGATCGGGTGCAGCGAGACGGGGGCGGGAGCCTTTGAGACCACCGTGATCTTCCTGCCCGGCGGCGATGGATGCGGCCCGGCGGAATTCCGGCATCTGCCGAACTGAGGGCGTTTCAGTTTGCAGGCAGGAGTCCGCATCATGGCGCGGGCGCCACCCGCTACATGCCGGTCTTCCGAAGCTGGACGCGCAGCACTTTCCAGAGGATCATGAGCAGCACTGCGGAGGTCAGCAGCAGAAACATGCCATTGCGAAAGTAGATGCTCATGGCGATTCCGCCGAAGGAAAATTTCGAGATGCCGAAGGCGAAGTGGTATTTTTCCGGGCTGAAGAACACGTTGATCTTCGAGGTGCGCCGGTAGTCGTTCTGCTCGGTCTCGGCCTTCGCCACCATGTCGGCGATTTTCTGGTTTGAGTAGAGCTGGTCGGCGGTCACGCCCGACGGTCGCGCGCGGAAATCGGCCATCACGGGCTTTTTGCCGCCGATGATTTTGTCCACGCGGCCGAGGCGCTTGTCCACTTCGCGCGCGCTTTCGGCCTCGAGTCCGCTGAGTTGCGCGAGTGTGTCCTTCAAATCATCCAGCCGCTCGTCCTCCGTCTCCGTGCGATCCTGTTTCGCGGCGAGCGCCTCGATGACCTGCTGGAGCCGCGCCTGCCGGCTGGCGAGGGGATTCATCTTGGCCTGCGCGGCCACGAGCGCCTCGTAGCTGTAGTGCGTGGCGACGAGCTTGCTGATGAATGGCACGCTCAGCTTTTTGTCGCCCTCCATGTCCGTCGCCTGCCGCTTTGAGGCGAACCAACGCTGGAAGGTGTAGAGGATGTTCGGGTCGCGGTTCATCTCCTCGTACTTGATAAGTGCGCCGCCGAAGATGAGCTGCGGAATCAGGATGAGCGGCACGAGCATCGCGCCGGTTTTCGAGTTTGGCACGAGCGCGGAGACGAGCAGGCCGAGCGAGATGCCGCTGACTGCCGTGAAAAATGTCCAGACGAAGTAGGGCACGAACATCCCGCGAATCTCGAGGACCGCATTCCCCACGAGGATGAAGAGCGTGCATTGCGCCGCGGAGAAAACGCACAGCGTCAGAAATTTTGCCGTGACATAGTACGCGATGCGCACGTCGAGGTTCCGCTCGCGCTGGAGGATCGTGCGGTCGCGGATGATGTCCTCCACGCTGTTCATCAGCGCGAGGAAGAGCGCGACGAGCAGGCTGATGAAGATGTAGGTCGGGATGTGAAATGCCGAGGCGAAGACGTAAGGCCGGTCGTTTTCCTCCGTGAAGTAGAGCGCCCACCCGACGATGAGCGCGAGCAGCGGCGGCGCAATCAGCGTGACGAGCATGCTCCCGACATTGCGGAGCTTCGAGAGGAATGCGCGCCGCAGCAGCACGTGGAATTGCAGCCATTCCTCGCGCCAGCGGATCTTCGGGGCGGTGGGCTGACGTCGCGGCTCGATGATTTGCGTCGCGCCCGTGCTCGTCGCCGGGGGCGCCTGCTTGCGCAGCGACACCTGTTTCATCTCCTGCGTGAGCCGGTATGTCTCGTAGCGGTCGCGCCAGAAGTCCGGCGAAAACCTGCGGGCGGGGAGCATCTGGCCATTGCTGCTTTCCTCGAGGATCACCTCGCCGCTCAGGTCGTGCAGCGGAGTCTCCAGGATGTCGAAGCAGAACTCGGGGCTGCCTCCCTCGCTCTTCACACCATGGACGGTCACGTTTTCCTCCGTCGCAGCCTCGGAAAAATAACGCATCATCTCGTCGGGCGTGCCGCCGAAGACGAACTTGCCTCCGCGGTCGAGCAGGATGGCCTTGTTGAAAATGTGGAAGAGCCGCGCGCTCGGCTGGTGGATCACGACGAGGACGATCTTGTTATGCGACAGCCCTCGGATGATCTCGATGACGTGCTCGCTGTCCTTCGAGCTCAGCCCGCTCGTCGGCTCGTCGAAGAGAAAAATGTCCGCCGAGCTGATCATGTCGAGGCCGATGTTCAGCCGTTTGCGCTCGCCGCCGGAGAGCGTCTTGTCCTCCACGGAGCCGACGGTGACATCACGCCGCTCGCTGAGCCCGAGCTCGACGAGCCGGCTGTCCACGCGACGGCGGCGGTCACTTTTCCCGAGGTGCGGCGAGCGGATGGCGGCGGCGTAGCTCAGGTTTTCCTCGACGGTGAGGTGGTCGTCGAACGCGTCATCCTGCGGGATGAATGCGATGAAGCGCTTGAACTTTTCGAGGTTGTCGTAGAGCTCCTGGCCGTTGAGCAGGATCTTTCCGCGCGAGGGCGGGAGCCGGCCCGCGATGGCGCGGAGCAGGGTGCTTTTTCCCGAGCCGCTGCCGCCCATCACGCACACGATGTCGCCGCGCGTGAGGCGGAAATTGATCCCGTCGAGCCCGAACGTCTTGTCGCCGAAGATGCAGGTGATGTCGCTCAGTTCGAGCGAGGACACGATGTTGCGCTCCTCCTCGATGATTCGCTCGCTGAAGTCGCAGCGCAGGCCCTGCCCGGCATCAATGCGGATGAAGTCGCCGTCCTTCAGCTCGCAACTCGATCCTGTCGGCACGACGCGGTCGCCCACGCTCACGGGTCGCGCCGCGGTGATCACGTCGAGCCTGCCGACCTTGTTGTCGAAGTCGCATTCGACCTTTAGCAGGATTTCGCCCG
>JANXZI010000409.1 GCA_025355595.1 Spartobacteria bacterium | reverse complement strand
ACGACCCAGCCGCTCAGAAATCCCGGGTCATACGGCTTCAGATCGCTCGTCGTCGGGAAAGGCTCGATGCGCTGCAGCAGCGCGGGTTCGACGCCTTTCGTCGCGGACACGAGTTCGTCGTCGAAGAAATGATCCACATGTCCGCTCGACGGGTACCAGCGGACTTTCCGCACGGAGCGCGACTGCTGCCGGCCTTCGGAGTCCGTGTAGGTTTCGGTGTCGTTGTAGTAGTCGCCGGACTCCGCCGTCCAGTCGGCGCTCACCTGCGCGTCGAAGGTCCAGTACGGGATGTAAATGCCGCGCACCGTGTCCGTGAGCGCGCGCGTGCCGAGCTTGTTCGGCGCGAACCACCGCGAGCCGTACCACTGCCGGATGGACTCGCGCACTTGCGTCTCGGCGAGCTTGAATTCCAGCAGGCTGTCCGGGCGGATTGCCCGCGACTGCTGTTCCACCGGGATGATGGCACCCGAGCCACAGAAATCGCAGCGCTGCGCCGCGCGGCTCGGATCGAAGACCGTGATCGCCTGGCAGCTCTGACACTTCACGGATTTTTTCTCCGTCGCCCAGCCGCGATCATCGGGGCCGATGGATCGCAATGCTGCCGCGAGATCGTGCTCCTCGATGTTGCCATCCGTGCCAAGCTTCGCCGGCGAGACGGTGCCGCAATACCCGCAGACCAGCGCCTGCTTCGCTGGATTCCACTGCGCCTCCGCTCCGCAGCTTGGGCAACTGAATTTCTGATGCGCTTTGATCTCGTCGCTCATGGTTTTGAAAATCGAAAGCCGGTTTTGTTGATTTCGTCCAACACTCGTTTGCGCGCCGTATCGAGGTATGACGGATTCATTTCAATCCCGACAAACTTGCGCCCGTGCCGCGCCGCAACGACGCCCGTCGTGCCGCTGCCGAGGAACGGATCGAGCACGAGGTCACCGGGATTCGTCGAAGCGAGCAGGCAGCGCTCGATGAGTTCGAGCGGCTTCTGCGTCGGGTGGCGTCCGTGCGTCTTCTCAGCGCCGGGCGGTGCCTTCATGCGCCAGACGGATTTCATCTGCTTGCCGCCATTCGCCTCGCGCATCGCCGCGTAATTGAACGTGTGCCGGCTGCGTTCACTTTTCGCGGCCCACAGGATCGTCTCGGTCGAGAGCGTGAAGTAGCGGCACGAGAGATTCGGCGGCGGGTTCGGTTTTTCCCAAGTGATCGTGTTCAGCATCTTGAAGCCGAGCTGCTGGAGCGCAAAGCCGACGCTGTGGATCACATGCTGCGTGCCGCTGATCCAGAGCGTGCCATCCGGCCGCAGCACGCGCTGGCAGCGCGAAAGCCACGCGCGGTTGAACTCATGGTTGCCCTCCGCGCCGCGCGACTCGTCCCACGCGCCCTTGTCCACCTTTGTCCTGCGGCCGGATTTGCAGGTCGTCCCGCCATTGCTCAGAAAATACGGCGGGTCTGCGAAGATCGCATCGAACACCCCGTGCGGGTGCCGCTCGATGATGCGATCCAGCGTCGCGAGACAGTCGCCGTGGCAGAGCCACACGCCCGCGCGCGCATCCGCAAAGCTCGCCAGTGGCGCGGCGTCAAAGTCCTCGTGGACGGCGGTTGATTTTCGGCTCTTCGCGGCGATGGGCACCGGCGGGATTTGCCCCAGCGCCGCGACTGCGGCAACAAAGATTCATCGTTCGATCAACGACAGCGTGCGTCGTCTGGAGGCGCCCTTTCTGCGCGCCGGACCGTGCCGCCAAACTCCTGGGGATGCTCGGCTGGACCACGAATATTTCCTCGCGTCACCCTGCCGCGGGGTTACACTTTTTGTGCCATGGACCCCAATGAGAACGCATCCGCAGAGGCGAAGGCCCAGGCTGAAGGCCTCCCCTCCCAGTCCCCCGATTTCATCGAGCAGGATTTTCCTCTCGATAATATCGTCCCGACGCGCGGCTACCAGATGTTGCCGATGGTCGGGCTGGGCGGATCGGCGGGCGGCATCGTGGCGTTGCAGGAGTTTTTCAAGGCGATGCCGGCGGATAGCGGGATGGTGTTCGTGGTCATCATGCACCTTTCGCCGGCGCATGAATCCACGCTCGCCGATCTGCTTTCCCGCTCGACGAGCATGAAGGTGGTGCAGGCGACCGATGGAGTGAAGGTGTATGCCAATCACGTTTATGTGATCCCCCCGGGGAAAGATCTGGCGACGATCAATGGGCATCTGCGGCTCCATCCGCTCGAAGTCGAAAGGGGCAAGCGCGTGGTGGTGGATCTCTTCTTCCGCTCGCTCGCGGATACGCACGGGTCGCACGCGGCGGCGGTCATTCTCTCGGGCGCGGATGGCGATGGCGCGCTCGGTATCAAGCGGATCAAGGAGCGCGGCGGGTTGACCATCGCGCAGGATCTCGAAGAGGCGGAACACCAGTCCATGCCGCGCACGGCGATCGAGACGGGCATGGTGGATTGGGTGATGCGCGTCGCGGAAATCCCGACGCGGCTGATTGATTACATGAATCAGGAGAAGTCGCTCAAGCTGCCGCCCGAGGAGGGGCCCCAGCCGGCGCTGACGGTCAAGCCGTCGCACGACCAAGCCGAGGCGGCCTTGCGCGAAGTGCTCGTCTTCCTGCGTATGCGGACGGGGCGCGACTTTTCCTACTACAAGCGCGCGACCATTCTCCGTCGGATCGCGCGGCGCATGCAGGTGAATGGCCTGGACGATCTGCCGAGCTACCTCAGCTATCTGCGGACGCATCCCGGCGAGAGCGGCGCGCTGCTCCAGGACCTGCTCATCTCGGTCACGAATTTCTTTCGCGATCGCGACGCTTTCGAGGCGTTGGAGAAATTCATCCCGTTGCTTTTCGCGGGCAAGACGCAGGCC
>JANXZI010000403.1 GCA_025355595.1 Spartobacteria bacterium | reverse complement strand
GCAGGATCAGCCCCGCCTCGATCGTCTTGCCGAGTCCCACCTCATCCGCGAGCAGCACCCGCGGCACGATGCGGCCAGCAACTTCGCTGGCGATGAACATCTGGTGCGGCAGCAAATCCACGCGCCCCCCGGTGAAGCCGCGCACGGGCGAACTCCGCAGATCGCACCGGCGTCGCAGCGCCTCCACGCGGAGATCGAAAATGCGGAGATCATCCACATGCCCGCCAAAGAGCCTGTCCTCGGGTTTGCTGAAACTGATCGCATCGGAAAGATCCGCCTCGGGCAATTCGCCGCGTGCGTGGCGATACACGAGCAGCCCGCCGTTTTCCTCGACGGAATCCACGAGCAGCTCCGCACCCTGCCGGGACTTGACCTTGTCGCCCGCCGCAAATTTCACACGACGCAGCGGCGCGGACTCGATGGCGTATTGCCGCTGCTCATTCGCCGCAGGGAAATGCACCTCCACGCGACCAAAGCCCGCCTTCAAAATAATCCCGAGGCCCAGCTCCGGCTCGGTATCGCTGACCCAACGTTGTCCGGTGACTGGCGCGCTCGTGTTTTTGCTCATGAAAAAGGGCGCGAACGTTAGCGGCATTTGCAATTTTGACAACGGGAGTCCGCAGGCGTTGCCGATTTGGCATTCGTTCGCCCGCAGCTTCGCGTCGCGAAGCTCTTGACAGCGCTCCCGACCTCGAATATCGGAACCCTCCCGCAGAGATTTCGTAAAAGAAGAGTAAGGCTGGGTAGCTCAGTTGGTAGAGCAGAGGACTGAAAATCCTCGTGTCCCCGGTTCGATTCCGGGCCCAGCCACTCTCCCCGGAACCCTGATGGATGCAGTGTTTCAGGACGGCGGTGATTTTTCACGGCACGGCGGGCGCGAAAAAATCCCGCGCCGCGCAATGCCGGCGCGCGGACGTCGGGGGCGAGGCAGCCTACGTCGTGATGTGGAAGTCCTCCAAGTCGCGGCCAAATTCCTCGTAGGCATGCAACTCGGAAACCATCCCTTCCAAGTCATCCAGAGTGACCGCCATTTTCAATTCCGTGAGCAGGGGCCTGACCGTCTCGCGGAACGCACCGGTGAGGCGCTCTGCCTCCGCGTGCATTCCTCCCGAGGCATCTGTTGCGCCCGCCTCCTTCTGCCCGTCGCGGGTGTGGCGGGCCTTCCGCAGAAAAATGAACGCCACGATCCCGAGGATCGCGCCCGCGAGGACGAGGCACCAGGCCAGCGTCTTGTCCGGCCACTCCGCATCGAGCAGGAAGAGCAGCCCGGTCGCGCACGAGAGCACGCTTCCGACGACGGCCGTCGGCACGATCCATGATCCCGAATGCTCCGCGGGACTCCCAGTCGCGGCCCGCCGCGGAGCCGCGGATGATTCGGATTTCAGCCGCGTGAGAATGAGCGTGCGATGCTCCGAGCCGGCGATCGCGCCGAGGATCGAGAGCGCGGACGCCAGCCGTTCCTTTCGTTCCTGAAAAAAGACCAGATCCTTCACACTCATGCCTGCCTCGAATCCCGCGGGCTCCGCGGGTTCGGGCGGCGGCGGCTGAGGTGCGGTGTCGTGTGGGTGCGACTTGGATTCTGGTTCCATCTGAAGTTCCGGCGGGATGTCCAATTACGAGTGTGCTCCACCGTCGCGCAAGCGCAAAGCCGCGACCGGAGCCGGGCAATCGCATCCGGATCGTGCCGCCGGATGTGAGAGAGGAACGAAGGCGGGGGCAAACGGTCCGCCGGATGTATCTCCCCGTAAAAATCCGGGTGCAAAACTTCCTACCTGTCCTGATCCTCGCGATCTTCTGTGCTCGCACGGTGCGTGCGGATAACGGCGTGGATTTCGTCCGGGACATCCCGCCGATCTTCCGGGGACATCGGGACGCTGCGGCAGATCCCACGAAGTCCGGCCTCGGCCTCGAACTCGATCCGGAGGCCGTGAAAAAATACCCGGGCGGCGAAAAACTGCTGTAATAAGACGTGCCATCACCTTTCCTGCCGCGACCCCCATCTCCCGATGCGCAACCTCCTCCCGCTTCTCATCGCCACAGTCCTGCACTCCACCCCCGCCCGCGCGGATGAACCGCTCGTCTTCATCTCCGCGTTCGCATCCGGGGAAAAGGCGGGCATCCACGCGTTTCAGTTCGACACAAAATCCGGCGCGCTGCAGCCGCTGCATCGCACCCCGGACATCCAGAACCCGTTCTTCCTCGCGATCTCGGCGGATGGGAAATTCCTCTACTCGGTCGATGCGAAAAAATTCGGCGGCAAGGAGGACGAGGATGTCGCGGCGTTTGCCATCGAGGGCCGCACGGGCCAGCTACGTCGCCTGAACAAGCAATCATCGCGCGGCACCGCGTCGTGCTACCTTGATGTGGATGCCACGGGAAAAACGGTGACGGTGGCGAACTATTCCACGGGCAGCGTCGCCGCGCTGCCGGTGCAGAAGGACGGCTCGCTCGGCGAAGCGGCTTCATTTGTGCAGCACACCGGCACCGGCGCAGACCCGGCCCGGCAGAAAGGCCCAAACGCGCACAGCATCGTGGTGAGTCCCGATAACCGTTTCGCCCTCGCGGCGGATCTCGGGATCGACAAAATTCTCATCTACAAACTCGACGCCGCGGCTGCGAAACTGACACCGAACGAAGCGCAGCCTTTCGTGCAAATGCAGCCCGGTTCCGGCCCGCGGCACATCACCTTTCACCCGAGTGGCAAACGCGTGTATGTGATCAACGAAATCAAGAACACCGTCACGTTCCTCGAGTACGCCGCCGACGCGGGCACGCTCACCGAGCGCCAGACGATTTCCACGTTGCCTGCCGATTTCACCGGCAAGAGCTACGGTGCCGATCTGAAAATCACGCCCGACGGAAATTTTCTCTACGGAACCAATCGCGGCCACGACAGCATCGCCGCGTATCGCATGGCCGATGATGGAACGCTCACGCTGCTCGCCATCCACCCCAGCCTCGGCAAAGGCCCGCAAAATTTGCTCATCACACCCGACGGCCAGTGGCTGCTTTGCGCCAACATGCCGGGCAATGGCGTGGTCGTCTTCCGCATCGATCCGAAGACCGGCGGCCTCACCGCCACGGGCGATCCGATCGAGATGCCGATGCCCTCGTGCATCCGCTGGCTGCCGTGAGCGGCGCTGAGGAAATCCTCGAACCACCCCGGCGCGCGGGTTAGGTCTGGTGCATCCCCGCGTTTGCATCCATGACATTTCCCCTCCCGCACAGAGTCCTGCGAATTCTCGCGCCGTCCGTGCTCGCACCGCTGGTCGCGGCGCGCAGCGAGGAGCCGCCGCGGCCCGCGCAGGTCGAGTTCAACCGCGACATCCGCGCTTTCGGGCGGAACCAAAGGCGGCGCGAATTTTTCTCAGCGCCGGCGAGTCGCCGCGCGATGCGAAGCTCGATGCCGCCGAATTTGCGGCGCACGCCGCGGTCGGCGATGAAGGCATCCCCAAACAATAGGGTCACGATGGTGGCGAAGTTTTTTAAGCTGCCAACCGATCCAATGAACCCATCCGCCATCATGAAACTGTCCCGCATTCTCCAAACCGTCGTTCTGTTTTTCTTCCTCGCAACATTCTCCGTCGCTGCCGATGCGAGCTACCCGCAGTGGGACGGCAAGGAAACCGTCGCCGAATATGCGAAGCGCGCCAGTCTCGCGCCGACGCTCACGCTCGACCTCGGCGGCGATGTGAAATGGGAGGGCGTACTCATTCCGGCGGGCGCGTTTGTCATGGGAAGTCCGGCCGGCGAGGCGAAGACGGAACAGCAATCGGCCATGGAGAAGCAGCACAAGGTCACGATCACCAGGCCGTTTTACCTCGGCAAATTCGAGCTGACTCAGGCGCAATATGAAAAGGTGACGGGCGAAAATCCGAGCGGCACCAAGGGCGATGATCTGCCGGTGCATAACGTGTCGTGGCAAAACGCGCAGGACTTTTGCGAGAAGCTCGGCCAGCAGCTCGGGCGCGAGGTGCAGCTTCCCACCGAGGCGCAGTTGGAATATGCGTGCCGCGCCGGAACGACCACGGCGTATCACAGCGGCAACACCATCGCCGACCTCGACAAGGCCGGCTGGTATGGCGCGAATTCCGGGGGCAGACCGCATCGTGGCGGCGAGAAGCTTCCGAACGCCTGGGGCGTGTATGACATGCACGGCAACATCCGCGAATTCACGCGCGACTGCTTTGCCGACGCGCCGCCCGAAGACGCGACGGACCCGACCGGCCCGAAGGACGGCGATCCGAAAAATCATGTCGTGCGCGGCGGCGGCTACTCGGCGAATGCGGCGGTCGTCCTGAACTGCCGCGCGGCCATCCGCAAGCCGACCGAGGCTTTGGCGATCACGGGCTTTCGCGTGCTGGTCGCCGTGCCTGCGGGCAAGTGAACGGGTTGCGGCTTCAACAAGACGGCACGGTTTTAAAAAATCGAACCGAAGTGAGCCGCCCGCGCGGTGCGCTGCGCGGCGATCTGTCCCGTCGCCTGCATCGCGGACCAGCAGAGCTGCTCGGGCGCGAGCGGCAGGAGATCCGCCGCGGCAAATGAGCGGCCCCACGCTGCGGAGAGCGCAGCCTTGGCGTCGTCGGAGGCACCCGACTTCGCGGTGTCACCCGCGGCGATCACCGCCTTCAGCTCGGACACCATCTGCGCGGCAAACTTTGCCCTGATGCGCGCCGACTCCTTGCGTGCGACCGCCACATCGAATGCGGCCTGCTTCCCGGAGATTTCCTTCCCCGCCTCGGCCGTCTTCGTCTTTGCGGCGGCGGATTTCTCCTGCGCGGCTGCAACAGCTTTCGCCGCAATATCCGTCGCGGCTTTCTTTTTTACGGCGGCGGCTTCGAGGGTGGCGACCTCCTTCGCGCTCGCAGCAAGCTTCGCCTCGGCGGCCTTCACTTTTGCTTCGAGCGCCTTCCCAGCCTGCGCGACCAGCCATCGCTCATACGGCACGCCCTTGCGCGGGCGCATCTCGCGGCTACGCTCCGCCCCGTGAAAATTTTTGCCTACTCGAAGACCGACCTCATTCCCGTGCTTGCGGGCATCTTTCACGCCGCGTGTCTTGTCGGGATGTTTCTCGCATTCCCGCATCTTCCGTGGTGGGCGGTCGTGGTCTGCGGGCTGCTTTTCTCGATCAGCATCTCGTGGAATATCAACGGGATCTCCCACAATTTTCTTCACAACCCGTATTTCACCTCGCCGATTCTGAACCGTGCGTTCAGTTGGCTCGAGTCTGTCACCATCGGCTTCTCGCAGCAATTCTACGAATGCGTTCACCAGCAGCACCACAAGGGCAACAGCGATCGGCAGGACGATAAGGGCGGCACCATTGACTGGCTCTCCATCTACCGCCACGGCCACGACGGCGAGGCTGAGAGCGTGTGGAGCTACACTTTCCTCAGCTTTTTCCGCGATGATCCAAAGGCCATCTATCGCGAGCTGAAACGCAGGAATCCCGCCGATGCGCGTTTCGGCCTGATCGAGATATTCTCATTCGTCGCGCTCGTGGCATTAGGTTTCTGGCTGAACTGGCGCTTTATGTTCTGCTTCTATCTGCCCTTCTATTACTTGGGCCACTGCCTGTCGTATCTCAATGGCTTCTACCGCCACTACGGCGGGAACACCGAGGTGCCCATCGCCTGGGGCGTGAGCAGCTATCACCGGCTCTACAATCTCATCTGGTTCAACAACGGCTACCACGCCGAGCACCACTTCCGCCCGAAGCTGCACTGGACGAAAATGCGCGAGGTCCACGAGAAGTTCGCCGAGGAGCAGAAGGCCGCCGGAGTCCGCGTCATCAAGCCCCCGCACGCGCTCGGCTTCCTCGATCCCGACCTCCCGGAAAAAAGCCGCCCGCTCGTGCCGAGGGAGCCGAAGAGTTAGCGCGTTTTGAATAGTGCAAGTTGGAATGCCGCCGAACAGCGCTGGGAGGGCCTGTTCTATAAAAGCGGCTTCAAAGGATGGGACAATCGCAGCGCCGCCGCCCGCCTCGCGTTCGAGAGGGACGCCACGGGCAACACGCTCTCGGTCGCGTGAATGTGAGCACCGATGGTGGCGAGACCTTCGCTCCCGCCGGCAGCCTGCCCAACTCCTATCCGACCAACCATCTTACGCTCGAAACCTTGTTAGACATTTGTCCAGCCGGATCGCCGGTTTTGGCGGAATCCGAACCTATCTCGGATCGAGCCCCGCGATCTGTTGCGATCCGCGAATCCGGTGTTTTTCAACAGGCTGATAGGCAATCGATAAGCGTAGTCATGGGGCCAACCACAAGCGACGGGGGCGATTGGGGATGAGGGACGGACTGATGATCCACTTCGGCACGGTGCTTGAGGTTTCGCCGGGATACGTGCTACGTTTCCCGCCATGAGCATCACGGCCATTGTCGAGAACGACACGATCAGGCTGCCGGCGGGGATTCACCTGCCGGATGGCACTGCTGTGCGGCTGGATATCGGTGGCACGGGTGAGCCTGCCAGCCAGTGGCCGGCCGGTTATTTTGAGCGCACTGCCGGGGTGCTGGCTGGAGAGCGGATGGAGCGTCCCGCGCAGGGTGATTCGCCCGTGCGCGAGGTGTGGTGATGGCTTGGCTGCTGGATACGAATGCGTGGATTGACTACCTGAGGAATCCCGCGAGTGAGGTCCGCAGGCGGCTGGCGGAGCGGAGGCCGGAGGAGATTCTGACCTGCTCGGTGGTGCGTGCGGAACTGCTGCACGGGGCAATGAAATACGGAGTGCCGGAGCGGCGGCGGGCGATTGTCCGCGAGACGCTCGGGCCGTATCGCTCGCTGCCATTCGATGACGCTGCCGCGGAGCACTACGCGAGAATCCGACACGATTTGGAAAAGGCGGGCGAACGCATCGGCCCGCATGATTTGCTCATCGCAGCGATCTGCCTCGCCCACGGCTGCGCGCTGGTGACGGCGAACAGTGCGGAGTTTCAGCGCGTGAAAGGGCTGGATGTCGAGAATTGGCAGGCGGGAAACCGAGTGGTGGAGTGAGAATCTGCAACGGTGCGGTGCTTGCGCTTCCACCGCAGGGACAGGGCCGATTTCCCGGTAAGCAGGCCGACGGCCTTCCATGCTTCGCATTGCCTTCCGCGCGGATGTGGATTCGGCTGTCCCGATGAAATTCCACCGTCTTCTTTTGATCCTGGGCCTGTGCTGGACGGCTTGGGCCTCCGGGCTGGACACCAGTGCTTGGACGAAGCCCTTCCCGCCGCATCGCATCGCGGGGAACCTGTATTACGTCGGCTCGCAGGATCTCGCCTCCTACCTCGTCGCGACGCCGGAGGGGCACATGTCCTCGTGGGCAACCGGAACTACCCGGCCATCGCCACCGACTGCGAGCAGACCTTCCGCACGCTGAAAGCGCTGCCCGTGGATTTATTCCTCGGCGCGCACGGCGGCGACTACGGCATGGTGGAAAAGCACGCGAAGATCGGCACCGGCGGCGTGAACCCCTTCGTGGATCGCGAGGGCTACCATCGCGATGTGTCGGAGCGGGAGCAGGCCTTTCGCACGGAGTGGAACGAGAGAGGTGGAGCGTGACCTCCGGGCACGCTTCGCAAGGCGGTCGCAAAGTGCGAGACCCGAAACGCGCCAGGAGGTCGTGTTCCACCGGACTTGGCTCGCCTGCGGGCGGCTAGTCACGCAAACGGATCAGCACGGTCGTTTCGCGGGGAATGAGTTGTCGCGCGCGACAGGAAGTTTAGCGTGACGTCGCAGCCACGGCCCACCTCCCATCCATTTCAAACGCCACCACTTTTATGAAAACTTCCCGCTCACTCCTCTGCATCCTCAGCCTCCTCCTCCTCGCGACCGGCCATGCCAACGACGCGTCCTTTTCTCCGGACGGGAAGTCCGTCACCTTCGTGCCCATCTTCGATGACGGCGCACTCCGGCGCGTGGATCTGCAAACGAAGAAGGTCGAAAAGATCGCGCTCAATTTGCCGAAGGGCTTGGGCGTGCTCGCGCTCGCACCAGGAGGTGATGGCGAGGTGCTGCTGCTCACGGAAAAATCCGTGTGGGTCCACGATGCGAAAGGCACGCGCAAGGTCTGCGATTTGGGCGAAGCAAAAGACCCCGGCCACCTCGCCGTCGCGCCGTCGAAGGATGCACCACTGGCCGACTGGATGTTCATCGCCGGAGCCGACAAGGAGAGCCAGTCACGGCGAATTTTTTACGCACGCAAGCCGGGCGAGAAGACGTTCAAGGCGACGTTCTGCCGGCGCATCGGCGGTGTCGGTGCCAGCGCATTCACCGCGGATGGACGTTTCTTTTTCGCCAATGACGGCGACCTCTGGGAGGGCGCTTTTGAAAAGGACGATGGCGGAAATGGCATGACGGTGACTAACGGCGTGCGCATCGCGCCGCTCGCATTTCTGAACACCGACGCGGCGAATGGCGGCAGCATGTATGTGGATACGATCATGCCTGCGGGCACGGGCATCTACGTCGCGCTCCGCGGTCATCACATGGGCCAGCTCGTGCGCATCGCGATGAATCCAAAGTCCGCGCTGGCCGAAGGCTCGGGAGCCAACGACGGACTGAAGGACCACTACGCGTATCTGGCCAAGAGCATGGCCAGCGTGCAGCTGATCGAGACCGACGGAGACTCGATCCGCAATACGGCCGCCAGCTCGGTGAAGGGCAGCGAGCGGGTGTTCTTCACGCAGGGAACGGCGCCCATCAAAATGTATCTGTGGGACAACAAGACGGGCAAGACGGTGCTAGTCGGCGAGGACGGGGAGAAGTAGCGCAGATTTGCGAGGTGGAAGACATCGGGAGCGGCGACTTCCCAGTCGCCGAAAAACGTGTGAGTGCGGAGATCGAACCCGCAAGCACGGCGCATGGCGCCACAGGGCGAGTCGGAAGTCGCCCCTTCAGGTCACTTCGCGATCCACAGTCGCGCGAGGCCCGCGACCTTGAAACCGCCCGGCGCGGAATCCACCGTGAGCGTCACCTCGCACAGCTTTCCTCGCTGTTTCGTGGACGTGACCTTGCCCGCGAGGCCCGCGCCGCTTGCC
>JANXZI010000402.1 GCA_025355595.1 Spartobacteria bacterium | reverse complement strand
TTCATCCGATTCCGGATCGAAGCCGAGCGCGATCGCGATCGTGGATGCGAGGTGGCAGGTGACTTCATCCACCTTCAGCCGGTGGTAGGTGCCGTAGAAGACGCCGTGGCGTTCCACGAGCATGTGGAGCGGGGTGTTTTCATACCGCGTGCCATCCTCCTCCCGCATGGCGGGTTTGTTTTGGACATCCTTGTCGATCTCCTCCATGAGCCACCCGAGCTGCCTGAACATCCTGTTCCGCTCGATGATGGTCTCGAGATCGCCGTGGATCGTCTCGTAGCGCGGAAGCTTGAACAGCGCAGCCAGGACATTTGCGATGACGTTGGGCCTCTCCCCGTCGTTGTTGCCAAACTTCACGGGATGCGGTGCCGGCTCGATGTAGAGGAGCTTGCGCGAGACAGGACGCAGCGCGCGGCGCCGCATGAGCGTGCGCGTGGCGAACGTGAAGGGCTTGTTGTCGAGGTATCCGCCGTCGCCGAACGAGCGGTGCTCAAACTCATGCCCTCCGTCCGTATAGTCTTTGTACAGGTGCTTCCAATCGTCGCGGATCTCGGCGGAGGCCTTGGAGCCGCGGTAGGTGGTCCAGCTATCGAGCACGTCCCATATGTCGTCGAAGCGCATCGGCTCGAATGCGAACGGAAACGACGAGGTGCAGCGGCCGGCGAACGCGAGGAACGGGTTGAATTTCACGCCGAAGTCGTCGTGCTTCTCGCCGGTGGCTTCCGCCGTGCAGTAGCGAAACCGGAAGACATTCCGGTGCCGCAGTTCGTCTGCGACGGTGTTCGTCAGCTTGATGTGGATCGGCAGCCCGGCGATGTCGGTCGTGGTGACGAAGACGTCGAGTTCCTCGACGAGAGGCGATTTGCCCACCTCGGGCACTGCATCCGCAAGGGTGTGCTGGCCGCCGTTGGGAAAATCCATCGTGTGCAGCGCGGTGAGCAGCTTGTCGTACATCCGCTGGCTATTGAGCAGCGACTGCGGCTGTTTGATTTTCTTGGCGTCGAGCGCGTCCTCGCCCCTCACGGATTCTTCGTCGTTCAGCAGCCGTCCGAGATCACCCTCCGCCATCCACAGATTCTGGAGCGAGGTCAAGGACTGATCGTTCGCGAGGGCCTTGCCGAGGAAGATGCCGTTCAGCCCTCCCGCGGAGGTGCCGGAGATCACGTCCACGATGAACTTCGTCCGCACCGGTGCCGTCGGGTCGTCCGTTCTCAGGAACGAATCGTCCGCCGGGCGCCTGTTGAGAAATTTTGCGGTGCGGCGGTAGATTTTTCCAGAGGCGCTGAGTTTTTCGTCATCGTATTGAAGTTTGCCGTCAAGCCCGACCGCTGTGGCGCGCACCATGTCGAGGAGCTGCTGCGCGACACCATTGATGTAGATCGCGAGCGAGACGCCGCCGTACATCACCACGGCAAAGCGCACCTCCTGCATGATGTCCGGCAGCGGCGCGGGAGGCGGAGGCGGCTGGGGATTCGGGTTCTGTGGCGGCTGGTCGGGAGGGTTCATGGCTGGTTTCGGAAATGGCGGATGCCCGCGACCGCGAGGCCGCAGAGCGCGTAGAGCAGGGCGATACCCACGAGGAGAAATTTCGCCGTTGCACACCCGCTGGTGAACTGCGGCCACAGCCCGCGCCGCCCGGCGAGCATCGCAAACTGGCTGATGTTTTCGCACACATCGAGCAGGCCCGCCGCGATCACGCCCCAGGTGATCGCAGCGCCGACCGACGGCGCCCACCCAAGCACGCCGGTCGCCATCGCGGCGGCGACGACGAGGCCGCCGACGTAGGCCACGATGAACAGAAAATCGAGCGCGAGACTTTTCCTCACCTTGCCCGCTGTCGCCGGATCGTTTTTCCATTTGTCGAGGATTTCGTCCGCAGCTTTCTTAGTCCACGGAAACTCCAGCCGGAGCGCCTTCGGCTTCACCGATGCGGTGATGTTCATCATCGCCCAACCGACGACGAAAAAAAGCCCGAGGAACGCGGCGAGCAGCCACGGGCGCGCTCCAGCCCGCGCCATGGGTGGGCGCTGCGACCGCATGGGCCGTGATCGCGGCGGTCCTGCTCGATG
>JANXZI010000348.1 GCA_025355595.1 Spartobacteria bacterium | reverse complement strand
GGAAAATGGGAGCGCACGCTTCCAGCGTGCCGGTTCGCGCATCCTGCGCGGACCATAGGGCGCACATCGTTGCGTCGCGTGCTGTGTCCGAGACATGTGTCCGGCAAGGATGCCGGACACGGCACGCTGGAAGCGTGCGCTCCCGTTTGCATCGTTGCATCCCACGTTTCACTCCAGGCTTGGCCGCACCACACCCGCACGCTTCTCTTCGCATCATGCGTGTCCTTTTTTCCCTGCTCCTCCTCGCCACGTCACTTCACGCTGCGGAAATCCGCACCGTCGCCGGCAATGGCGTGAAGGGTTCCGCAGGCGATGGCGGACCGGCGACCGCCGCGCAGATTGACAATCCCTTCGGCGTCACGCGCGGGTCGGATGGCGCGCTGTGGTTTTGCGAATATGGCGGTCAGCGAGTGAGCAAGATCACCGCGGATGGGAAACTTCACGTCGTCGCAGGCAGCGGGCAGAAGGGCTACACGGGCGACGGCGGTCCGGCGCTCCAGGCCACGTTCAATCTGCCGCATGAGATCCGATTTGATCGCAGCGGGAACTTTTACATCGCCGACATGGTGAATAGCGCCATCCGCAAAGTGGACACGAAGACCGGCGTCATCACGACCTTCGCGGGCACTGGCAAACCCGGCTATTCCGGCGACGGCGGCCCCGCAAACGCCGCGCAGCTCAAGCAGCCGCACAGCATCCAATTCGACCCTGCGGGCGACCTTTTCATCTGCGACATCGGCAACCACGTCATCCGCAAAGTGGACGTGAAGACCGGCATCATCAGCACCGTTGCCGGCATCGGAAAAGCCGGCCCTACCCCCGACGGCGCGCCCATCGCCGGCACGCCGCTGAACGGCCCGCGCTCGATGGACTTCGACGCGCAGGGCAACCTCTGGCTCGTCACGCGCGAGGGCAACCAAGTTTTCAAATTTGATGTGCGCGCGGGGAAAATCCACCACATCGCGGGCAACGGAAAGAAAGGCTTCACCGGCCACGGCGGCCCCGCGAAGGACGCCACGCTCTCGGGCCCCAAGGGAATCGCCGTCGCGCCGAATGGCAACGTCTATCTCGCCGACACCGAGAGCCACAGCGTCCGCATGATCGATGTGAAAAAAGGCACGCTCGAACTCATCGCCGGCACCGGCGAAAAGGGCGACGGCCCGGAGGGTGATCCGCTGAAGTGCAAGATGGCCCGCCTGCACGGCGTCTTCGTGGACAAGGACGGCACGCTCTACATCGGCGACAGCGAAGCGCACCGCGTGCGTGCGGTGAAATAAGACCGTCTGTTTTCAGCGTCCGGGCTTTGGTGCATTATCAAGCGCGTAGTTCTGCATCTGCTCAATTACACCGGATCCAGTGCCACCATTGGCGGTGCGCCCGCGCGCTCGGAGAACACCCCGTTGCGGCAAAGAAGCGCCGGTAATCTGCCAATTCGAGGACGCGCCGACTCGCTTTCCAAATCCGACGGCACCCCATTTTTTCATGCCATCGGTTGAGACTTCAAATATCACCTGGGAGACTTCGGGCGCGGTGCCGCCGCGTGTCCATTGAACTTGGGTTGAATCCGGAATGTTCAAGCTCTGAATCGCAGGCTCATTTGACAGCCTCATAATGTAACCTTCGCTGTGATGCTGCGTTCCGTTTGGGTCGCCCGCTACAAGAATTTGTCCATCGGCTTGAAGCCCCACAGTAGAAACGGCAGGCGAGTTGTGTTTCACGTTTTGTTTCTTAAAAATTGAAGCCTCGCGCCCATCCATTTGTACTAACGCTACATATGCAGAACTAATTATATAGTTAACGCCTGGCTGCCTCTTTCCTGGAAGACGGTGAATCATTCCTCCACCCGCGAGAACCTTCCCGTCTGACTGGATCGCCATGCTGCGGACCGTGTTACCGATAAAGTCAGTCCTGGTTGAAAACGTCCCATCAACTTCCCCAGTTGTTTTGAGACGGACCAAATGATTCAAGGTCGGAAAGTCGCCGCCGATCAGAATCTTGCCGTCTGCTTGGATTGCCACGGAATAAATGCACCCCCGTACTGCTACTGGCTTGAATTCCGTATCCATGCTGCCGTCCGGGTTCAGCCGGGCAATCCCGTCTGCTTTTTTGCCACCGACTCCGGTGAATGTACCGCCGATCATAATTTTTTGATCTTCTTGTACCGCTACGCCGTAAACAGGGCCTTCTACCTCTGGATGAAAATTCGCGTCAATAGTTCCACCGGCATTCATGCGTGCAATGTGCTTGCGAGGAAAAATGCCTACGTTTGAGAACTCTCCGCCAATTAGGATTCCACCATCCGCCTGCAAAGCCATACAGTTAACGTTTCCATTTGGGCTCGGATGGAAACTGTCATCCGCACTCCCGTCTGAATTGCGCTTTGCAAGATGCAAATATGCAGTGCCGCTTACCCCCGTGAAACTGCCACCCATCAAGATTTCACCGTCGTTCAGCACAAGGAGGGCGGAAACTAGGCCATTGGCACTTACCTTCATTAGCTTGTCCAACGTGCCGTCGGAGTTCAGGCGAAGGAGACTGCACCTATCGTTGGTCCCTCGGATTCGCTTCGCGTCAGACTCTATTTCTCCGCCAAGGAGGATTTTTCCGTCCCCCTGCACTGCAAGCGCAACAAGTTCGGGACAACGCACGGCGGGATCGAATTTGGGATCGGGATCTCCGACGCCGGCGAAGACCGTCGAACAGAATCCGCACAGGCCGACAAAAGCCGTGATGATTGGCACAGCGCTGCGGAGGAATTGCATTCGTCTCGCGTGAATACCTCTAGGTAAGGCGATTTGCGCTGAACGAAAACGAAGGCGGGATTTCGAGTTCACGTAATTTCCTTGAATCGGAAAATCCGGGGCATTCAAGCCGCAAAACACAGAGTTGTCAGACCCGAAGGTTGAGCGCGCTCAAGCCTGCAAGCTCAATCCTACCTCACCCCCGTCACCGCCGGTTGCGTCCACGCCTGCTCCATTTCATCCGGCGAGAGGACGCCTTCCTTGTGCTTCGAGGAGACGATGCGGGCGCGGACGTAGAGTTCGTCGCCTGCACATGCGTATCGCGCCGACGTGCCCTCGACGGTGGCGAGCACGCGGCCCACATCCTTGCTATAGCGGCGCGTGGTGCGGAGCGCTTCGCCCTTGTCGCCGAGCACGGGCTCGCTCGCGGTGTCCCAGCCTTTGCGCGTGCCGATGAATTCCGTCCGGAACGTCACGCCCGGCTGCGGCTCGATCTCGATGGTGATGCCCTTCGCGTCGTGCCGCACATCGCGCAGCGTCACGCCGGACGACGCGTAGAAATCCCCCGCCTCCATCGCGGCGATGAGGCTCGCGGCGTCCAGCTTTTCCGAACGCACCGGCTGCTCGGCGGCGGCGGAAAAATGCAACGTGATGGCGAGGAGGAGAGCGGGGAGAAGGCGCATGGATATTTTCAGCGATGGAAAACTGAACTTCACTGTGAACCCACGCCCTTCCCGCGCGAAAGGGCTTTTGTCACGGGGCGCAAATGCCGGCGACTGCAATCCACACCTCAAGGAAACGGTGAAAACCGCGATTGCCGCGCCCTATGAATTTGGCAGATTGCAGGTGTATAATTTTCCATGACATTCATCGCTCAGCGCACGCTCCGCACCGCCCTCGCCGCTTTGTCCGCATCCATCGCGAGCCTCGTCACTCCTGCACACGCTGCGCAGCCCCGCTATCGCGATCTCGTGATCGCTGACCAGCCGGCGGCGTACTGGCGCTTCGACAGCATCGAGGAATGCTGCACCTCAAGCACGACGGATGAGAAGCTGCGGGCGAATGTGGGCGACAAGGTTTCGCTCGTCGAAGCAGGGCCGCGGCCGCCGGCGTTTGGAAATTTTGCCGAGGAAAACACGGCGGCGGATTTCACCGGCTACGCGCGCGACACGTTTCTGCGTGTGAAGGATCCGGGCGCCAAGAGCGTGTTCGATTTTGAAAATGGCGACACGATCACCATCGAGGCGTGGGTGCAGTGCGGGAAGCTCGTGGATGGGAAGAATGTTTACATCGTCGGCAAGGGCCGCACGGGGCTGCCGGGCAATGCATCGGACAACCAGAACTGGGCGCTGCGCCTGCGCGCACAGGGCGGGCTCGGATGCACGAGCTTCGTCTTTCACGACCGCGAGAACGCAGGCGAAAAAGGCTGGCATCGCTGGACGAGCACGCGCGGATTCCAGCCTGGCGAGGCGTGGCACCATGTCGTGCTGAGTTACCAATTTGGCGAGCCGCAGAGTGTGCGCAGTTGGATCAATGGCGAGGAGGTGAAGGGCGCGTGGGACATGGCTGGCGCATCGGCGACCGCGCCCATCGTGGACAACGACGAGGTTTGGATAGGCGGCTCGATG
>JANXZI010000336.1 GCA_025355595.1 Spartobacteria bacterium | reverse complement strand
GTGCAGGGTGCCACCAATATTCGAATTCGCCCCGCGGCGAAGAAGGAATATGTGGCCAAGGTGGTGCAGTTATCAAAGGTGCCGGACATGGCGTTACTCAAAGTGGAACTGGATGAGCACCCGGTGCTGAGCCTTGGCGATTCGTCCAAAGTCGAAACCGGTGCAACGGCTTCAACGATCGGGTCGCCGATCGGCAGGGCGCAGAGTTACACCAAGGGCAATATCAGCAACAGCGATCGGCTTTACCGGGGCAACAAATGCTTTCAGATCAGTGTGCTCATCAACCACGGCAACAGTGGCGGCCCGCTGCTGGATGATGCCGGGCAGGTCATCGGGATATGCACCTTTGGCGAAGGCACTGCCGCGGTGCTGGAGGATGGGACTAATATTGGAAGCGATGTGCAGGGGATTAACTACGCCGTCCAGATCAACGAGGCGAAGCGGGTATTCCGGGACACGCTGGCGTTTTGATGCACGCCACCGGTGAACCGTGTGGGTTTTGTGAATCCGTTGCAAACCGGCTGGAGGACATTTCCGCGGAACAGTCCGAAAAATCAAAATGGACAGGCGGGCTCCTGCACAGGAAAATTGAATGCGTGAAATCCGCCGCGCGCATCCTGTCAGATAGAATCCTGAAGCTATTTCTGACTGTCGCTTGCTGCTGCCTCATCGCTTCCTGCGAGCAGCCAACGCCGCACGACTATTTCGCCCGCGCGGTGCTGAACTGCAATCTTCTCCACGGCTTCGCGGGCAAGGGCCTGCAGAGCGAATTGGACAGCCCGTCCGTAAAGCTGACGGATGCCAAGACGGGCGCGTCCGCACCGATGAAGCGCAAGGAGGTGGTGGACGACAAAATCACCTTCATCGAGCAGTCCCTCGCAAAAGTGCGGAAGCTCAAGCAGACCGATGACACGAAGGACATCGTGCAGGCTTCCATCGCGCTGTATGAATACGTCCTCCCCGTGTATAAGAGCGAATACCAGCAGCTCGCGAAGCTCTATGATGACGGTGTACCCAAGGTGCAAATCGAAGCGCTGGCA
Organism: Spartobacteria bacterium; assembly: GCA_025355595.1. Classification (GTDB taxonomy): domain Bacteria; phylum Verrucomicrobiota; class Verrucomicrobiia; order Chthoniobacterales; family Chthoniobacteraceae; genus SXWH01. Next base: position 6,480 of record JANXZI010000336.1, on the reverse strand, counting down.
TCGGCCATTTCCACGAAATACCGTCCTAAGTTCGAAGCTCTCTCCGCCAGCCTGACGGACGCGGGAAAGCCCTTCGCGGAGCGGCACGACATCAAGGTGAAGTGGGACGTTCGGACATCGCGTTCGCGCTAACCTGCGCGTTCAAACGTTTTCACCGCGCTCCGATTCTTCTCGACGATCGTCGCGGCGTCATCGCCTTCATGCTTGCCAAGGATGCGCAGGGCAGCGGGATTATCATGCCATGCGAATCCGACTGCATTTTCTCCCCGCCGCCATTTTCGTCACATTGCTCGCGCCGCTCCGTGCGGCGGTGGAGGACTCGGTGAAGGCGCTCGCCGCGACGGGACGCGAGGGCGCCGGGAATGAGGCGGCATCGGCTGCATGGAAAAATGTCGTGAGGGAGGGGCCCCGCGCGCTGCCCGCGCTGCTCGCAGCGACGGGGAAATCCGGCGCGGTGTCGGACAACTGGCTGCGGCTCGCGGGCGATGCGATCACGGATGCCGCGCGGCGCGCGGAGCAGCCGCTGCCGCTCGCAGACATTGAGGCATTTTTGAAGGACACGAAGAACGCGGACGCTGCGCGGCAGCTTGCATTTGACCTCATCGCAAAGGCGGACACCGCGCTCGCGGACAAGATCGAGCCGGGACTGATCAACGATCCCGTGCAGGAGTTGCGGCGCGGCGCGGTGCAGCGGCAGATCGCCTCGGCGAAAGCGCTGCCCGCCGGCGAGTCGAAGACCGCCTACCTTCAGACACTCGATGCGGTGCGCGACGAGGATCAGACGAACGAGATCGCAGGCGCGCTGAAGAAACTCGGCGTGACGGTGGATCTGCCGAAGCACTTTGGATTTCTGATGAAGTGGAATGTGATCGGGCCGTTCGACAACATGGAGCGGAAGGGCTTCGAGACGGTATTCCCGCCCGAGCGCGAGGTGAAGCTCGATACGGAATACGACGGCAAGACGGGCAAGGTGAAGTGGAAGCCGTTCGAGAGCAAAGACGAGCGCGGGAAGCTGGATTTCAACAAGCCATTCGGATCGCTCAAGGAGGTGACGGGCTACGCGGTGACGACATTCGATTTAGCGACCGAGCGCGACGCGGAGCTGCGGCTCGGCTGCAAGAACGGGTGGAAAGTCTGGCTGAACGGCGAGCTGCTTTTCAGCCGAGACGAGTACCACCGCGGCGCGCAGATGGACCAATACAAGATGAAGTGCCATTTGAAAAAAGGCGCAAACACTATCCTCGTGAAGTGCTGTCAAAATGAACAGGTCGAGCAGTGGACGGTCGAGTGGGAATTCCAGCTCCGCGTGTGCGACAGCACAGGCACCGCGATCCTCGCGACGAAGTGATCGCGCTGCATTTGTCTTATGCTTATTCCTAATCCTATTCTTATTCTTCTTCCCCCGGTCACGCCCGGCCTCGCCGACACAGAATAAGAATAGGATTAGGAATAGGAATAAGAGGCAGAATTCCGCGGCCGACACCTTTTTTCCAAAACCCATGAAACGAATCCTCGCACTCGCCCTCGCATCACTCCCCTTCCCCGCGTTCTCCTCGGACTGGCCGCAGTTCCGCGGGCCGGACAGCTCGGGCACCGTGAGCGATGCGACCATTCCGGCGACGCCGAAGATTGACTGGACCGCGCCGCTGCCGGGCCGCGGGCTGGCGAGTCCGATCGTCATCGGAAAAAAGGTTTTCGTGACGTGTTCGAGCGGGCCGAAGCAGGAGCGGCTGCATGTGTTTTGTTTCGACTTTGCGGACGGCAAAAAGATTTGGGAGCGGCAGCTCAAGGCGACGGGGCGCACGATGTCGCATCCGAAGACTTCCATCGCGGCATGCACTCCGTGCAGCGATGGGAAGCGCGTGTTCGCGCTTTTCAGCAGCAATGATCTCGCGGCCTTTGACCTCGACGGAAACCTGCTGTGGCTCCGCGGGCTCACGGTGGACTATCCGAATGTGAGCAACAGCATCGGCATGGCTTCGTCGCCGCTCGTGCTCGGCGAGACGCTCGTGACGGTGATCGAGAATGACAGCGAGAGCTATACGATCGGCATGGACGTGAAGACGGGGCGCAACCTCTGGAAACTTGATCGCCCGAAGGCGGCAAACTGGAGCAGCCCGGTGACGTGGCGCGCAGATGCGAAGTCCGCGCCGGTCGTCGTGCTCCAGTCGTCGAAAGGTCTCACGGGCGTGGATCCGGTGAGCGGGAGCGTGCTGTGGGATTACACGGAAGGCGCGTCCACTTCGAGTTCGAGCGTCGTCGCGCAAGGCGTGATTTACGCGCCGTCGAACGGCATCACGGCACTTTCGCCGAAGGCAAACGGCAGCGCGCCGGCGCAGGTCTGGCGCTCGAAGGGAATCAATCCGGCGACAATCAGCCCGGTGATTCTCGACGGAAAAATATTCGCGTTTAACAGCGCGGGCGTGCTCTCGACGGCGGACATCAAGAGCGGCGACACGAAATGGAAACTGCGACTCAGCGGGCCATTCAGCGGATCACCCGTCGGTGCGAATGGCCGGCTCGTGTGCGTGAATGAAAAAGGTCTCGTGCAGGTCGTGGACATCGCCGGACCGGAAGGCGCGCTTGCAGGACAGATCCAACTCCCTCTGAAGACGGATACGAAGGAGATGGTCCTCAGTACTCCGGCGCTGAGCGGAAGGCATGTCTTCATCCGCGCCGACAGCGCGCTCTGGCGGCTCGGGGAGTAGCTCGGCGAGGGAGTCGGTTCACCGGAGCGAAGGACGCTGCTGGTACTGCGAACAGGATTGCTGACTTTTTGAAACAGCAAGGCGGTGCGGAAAAGGCTGCGGAGTTTGCGCAAGAGGCCGAACGGCTTCGCGGACGGCTTAGCTCTTCCGCGAAAACTTGCTGCGCACGAGCTGCCCGATCGCTTTCCATTGCCGCGTCAGCATTCCCTTCTTCGGGAGCAGGGCCTTGATGGCATTTTTCCACCGGACGGCAGTCGCCCACGCGGGCATCGCCTTGATCGCAGTGTAGAGGCGCGTCTTCACCCTCACGATCCATTCGTAGAGGCGGCGGAACCATCGCACCGTGAGCAGCGAGGGACGGCAGACCGTGAAGATGCGTGCGACGATGGCGGTGCCGATGACTTTCGCCGCGATGATCACCGCGAGCCCGCGGCCCGGGTGCCCATGCGTCATTAAATAAAGTGCGGCGAGCTTCACCGGCAGCAGCAGAAGGCCGGGGATGAGGAAGACGGCCATCGCGCCGTAGGGCGGCAGTGCGGCGAGTTTTCTTTCCAGCCAGCGGAGGGCGGGCGCGCGCGCGACCCACGCCATGAATGTCGTGAGGTGATCCCACAGCCACTCCTCGACAAACATGAACAGCGCCGCCAGGACGACCATCGGCAGGATGAACAGTTTCTTAAAAAAGCGGCGCAGCATGAGGGTCTTTCCGGCGGCGATACCGGCGCGCCATGAGTCGCCTGAGTTTTAGAAATGTCACGCCATTCCCGCGGCTTGAAAGATCAGTATTGAGAACTGAGATGGCTCGAGATGCCACAGCCTTTGCTTTCCGGCCTCTCAACTTTCAACCTTCGACTCTCAACCTTCCCCGCCCCCTTCAATTCACCGCCGTGCGGACCTGCACAAAGGCGATCATCTCCAGCAGGTCATCCACATGGAAGGGCTTCGAAAGGATGGTGCCGTTCACGTTGCGGATAAAGTCGTTCACCTTCGGATTCCCGCGGTGGCCGGTCATGAAAATGAATCGGTTGCAAAGATGCGGACGCATCCGTTCGACGGCGCGGAAGAACATGTCGCCCGGCAGCGACGGCATCATCATGTCGCAGAGGATGACCTCGAAGTCGCTGGCGAGGACTTCGTGGACGCCCTCGACGCCGTTCTGCACGCTCACCACCTTAAAGCCGTGGGAGCTGAGGAATTCATTCATGATGCCCTGAAATTCCTGATCGTCCTCCAGGAGGAGAACGGTCCGTTTTTCTTTCGGCAGTGAGGCTTCGGGGAGGACGTCCGAGACATCCAGAGTGGTCGGTTGGTCAGTGTAGCGTTGCATGGCGAGTGGGATTACGGTATTTCTAAGCACCCGCCATGCCGGGATTCAGGAATAAATGGCATTTGACGAACTCCGGGAATGCCATGAGTTTTACGTCCTTAATATTCACCCAATGCACGACCACCGCCAAGACCTGAAGACCTCCGCTGAACGCCTCGCTGATATGTTTATCGTGATGCAACGTTCATTTGTCCTGAATCTTTCGAAGGAACTTGTCCGCGGCCGACTCTCGTTCCCCCAGTTTTTGCTCCTCAGTTTCCTCGCCCCGGAACCCGAGCCGCTCACGATGACGGAGGTCGCGCGCCGGATGAAGCACACGACTGCCGCGGCGACCGGCCTCGTGGATCGGCTGGAGAAGCTCTCGCTCATCACCCGCAAGCAGGGCCCGACGGATCGGCGCAAGGTGATGGTCGTCATCACCGCCGAAGGCCACGCGATGGTTCAGGAAATCCGCCAGGACATGATCCAGAATCTCTTGCGCCTCATGGAATTTCTGGATGAAGCTGAGCGCGCAACGTGGCTGCGCATCTACGAAAAAATCTTCCCGCACTGCAACCAGTGACCGGCTTTATCCTGGCGATCCTTTTCGCCGCAACTCTGCTCGGCCTGACGACCGGTGAATCCGTCGCGGGGGAAAAAACGACGCCGGTCCAGCGGCACCACAGCCTCACGCTGGAAGCCGCGATCTCGCTCGCGCTGAAGCAGAATCCGGACGTCCTCAAGGCGATCCACGAAATCGAGCGCACCCGCGGGCAGGTCCTGCAGGTTCGCGCGCAGGCGCTGCCAAATGTCCAGGCAGCCGGCAGCTACAACCAGTACCAGCCCGAGCTGATCGGCAGCGGCGGCGGCAGCTTTAGCAACACCGGGACAGGAGGCTCGGCGTTCGCCTCCGGCGGTTCGCAGGACAAGTCCTGGCGCATCACGCTTCAGGTGCTCCAAACCATCTACTCCGGCGGCAAGGTGAAGGCCGCGGTGAAAATCGCCGAACTCACCCAGGACACGAGCCACCAGTTGCTCCGCGAGACGGCATCCACCGTCGTGGCTAGTGTCCGCACGCAATTTTACACCGCGCTGCTGAACCGCGAACTCATCAAGGTCGCCGAGGAGAGCATCGTCCTCCTCGCCGACCAGCTCCGCGACCAGCAAAACCGCTTCGACGCCGGCACCGTGCCGCGCTTCAACGTCCTCCAGGCCGAGGTCGAACTCGCAAACGCGCGCCCCGACCTCATCCGTGCGAAGAACAACTTCCACATCGCGCGCCTCCAGCTTGCCAAGACCCTCGGCCTCGATACCGACGACGAGCCGGACGTCTCCGGCACCCTGCGCATGATCCCCCGCGAAGTGAACCTCCCCCGAGCCCTCGCCGCCGCACGGACCAATCGCGCGATCCTCCGCGCGCAGCAAAACAGCGTCGCCAGCGGCGAGCAGCAGATCACCGTCGCAAAGGCCGGCTACAAGCCGAGCCTGAACGCCGACGTGGGATACGAAATGTTAAACTCGCGCAGCAGCAGGGATCTCGCGAAGGTCTCGAATGGCTGGTACCTCGGCGTCAACGGCACATGGGCGATCTTCGACGGATTCCAGACGCGCGGAAATGTGGACCAGGCCAAAGCCAGCCTCGCCTCCGCAAAGGTCGGCCTCGCCGATTCCATCCAGCAGGTGGAACTCGAAGTCCAGAAAGCCTACGCGCAGGCCAGGGTCGCCCGCGAAGTCATCGCCTCGCAGGAAAAGGTCGTCGAGCAGGCCGACGAGGCGCTGCGCCTTGCCCGGGAACGCCTGAACGCCGGAGCCGGCACGCAGCTCGATGTGCTGAATGCCCGCGTCGCGCTCACCAAGGCGCGCACCACGCAAAAGCAGGCCCTCTCCGACTACAACGTCGCCCTCGCCGAATACGATCGCGCCACCGGCGCCGAGGTCATCCAGGATCCCACGATCGCAGCGCTCCAAGTAGCATCCCCCGTCGGGTTGTTCCCGCGCCCCCGCCCCGCGCTGATTCAGTCCGAATAGGAGCCGATGCCCGCGTGCCCCTTCGAGACGTTTCCCGCGCTCTCGCCCCTGCCCGTCCTCCACGCCTTCACCGGCCGCGTGCCTGGGCTTGATGTGAAGATCGACCGCACTGCCGCACTCGGACTGCTCGCGAAGCATCACGCGGAAATCCGCACTCACATCGGCGCAGGCGCGCGTCACTTTATCACCGCCGAGCAGGTGCATGGCGCGGCAGTCGCGACCGTGGAAACTGGGGAAACCGCGCCAGTTTCCGGCGTGGATGCCCTCATCACCGACGATCCCGGCGTCTGCCTCGGCATCTACGTCGCCGACTGCGCCCCCGTGTGGCTCGTAGATCCCGTGCGCCGCGCGATCGGCTGCATCCACAGCGGCAGGAAAGGCACGCAGCTCGGCATCGTCTCCGCAGCCATCCAGGCGATGGTGAAAACTTTCGGCTGC
>JANXZI010000315.1 GCA_025355595.1 Spartobacteria bacterium | reverse complement strand
CTCGCCCTCATCCGCGAAGGCGGCAGCATCCCGATCGTGAACACCTTCCGGCAAATCCTCGGCGTCGAGACGCTCCTCCTCGGCCTCGCGCTCCCCGACTGCCGCGCCCACGCGCCGGATGAAAATTTCCCCGTCGAAAACTTCGAGGCCGGCATCCGACTGAACAAGGCCCTGCTCGAAGAACTCGCGCGCGGCTGAGCGTCGCGCCGCTGCAAAACTATTTCGTGCTCTCCTCCTCGATCTTCATGGGATGGGACAGCGGATTGTTGAGCGCGCTGGCGAATTCGCGGGCTTCCTTCTCGCTGTATTTACCGGTGAGTATGCAACTGCCACCTGCAATGCCTCCTTGGACTTGCGTGGTGGGCGCGGAGATAATTTGGCCGTCCAGCACGATGGCGAATCGATCAACGCTCGGGCGCATCGCGCGCGTGATTTCGAAGAATTTGTCGCCCCCAATCTTGTCAAACTCGATGCTGATGGACCAGCCCTGCTGGTCATAAACGGCGCGCGCGGACTTGATACGGACGCCGCTGATTTCCGGCACGCGCCGGACGATGAGCCGACGTTCAGCAGCTTCAGTATCCTTGTCCTTCCTGAAAGAAAGAATCGTCCAAGCGGGATCGAGAATGCTTTGTTTCGCCTCAATCGCTGGCAGCAGGGAATCGCTTTCGGGATGCACCGTACGGAAGTCGAGAACCGCGGTGATCGCGATACATTTGCGAAAGACTTCGAGCTGCGCGGGTGCGAGTGCCTTGCAGCGCACGGTGAGCCGGTCGGGAGGCTGGGGACTGATCACAAAGGCGTCAAAGCCGGCAGAAGAGAGGCGCTTGCCGATGACTTGCTTTGCTTTTGCAAGCGTGGCGGCGTCCACCGCGATGCGTTCGCCGGTCTCCTGGTTTATGGCAGGCTGCAGGTGAAGGAGGACTGTGGTGACGGGACCGGGGGTTTGGTCGAAGCCGGACACGAATCTTTTGCAGCCGCCGAGGAAGGTGATGAGCGCGGCGAACGCGAGGAATGCCGTGGAGCGGAGGAGCATCATTATGGGCTGAAGGCTGCCGGGGCGCGATGCGATTTGCAATCGCCTCACCGACCAGACCGATCATGCGAGCCAGCCGCTCCGGGATTGGATTCAGCGTCGATCCGTGTAGCCCGGTTTCGCGGGTCGCTTCGGCGGATTTTTGGCGAGCTGGTCGAGCACTTCCTTGATGCCACGCTCGAGCTGCGGGTCGGTGCCTTTGGCGAGCGCGGCGGGATCTTCGAGCACCTCGATGTCGGGCTTCACGCCGGTGCCCTCGATGATCCATTTCCCGCTCGTGTCGTAGATCGCGAAAGTCGGCACGGTGACCTTGCCGCCGTCCACGAGCGGCGGGCAGCCGGTCATGCCGATCAGCCCGCCCCACGTGCGCGTGCCGATCACGGGGCCGAGTTTTTTCTGCTGGAAGAGGAATGGGAAGCAGTCGCCGCCGGAGCCGCTCCAGCCGTTGGCGAGCATCACCTTCGGGCCGTCGGCGGTGACGGAGGGCGAGGACCAGTCGCGGCCGTCGCGCACGGCGTAGTAGTTCGTGATCTTGCGATCGAGCAGCTCGATGAAGCGGTCGGGAATGTGGCCGCCGCTGTTCCAGCGCTCGTCAATGATGAGCGCGTCCTTTTGCACCTGCCCGCGCCACTGGCGGTAAAGTTCGGTCTGGCCCTCGTCGCCGGTATTTTTCACGTAGATGTAGCCGACGCGCCCGCCGGTTGCGGCCTCGACGCGCAGGCGATTTTGGTGGATCCACGAGTAGTGGCGGAGCGCAGACTCGGTGCCGAGCGTGTGCAAGATCACCTCGCGCGCGCCTTCGGGCACGGGCTTGTCGTTGATGGTGAGGACGACGGTTTTTTCCGCGAGGCCCATGAATGCCGCGGCGGGCTCGAGCTTCGGGTCGAGCTTGCGGCCATTCACCGCGAGGAGGAAGTCGCCTTCCTTCACCGGCACGCCCGGCCCGCGCAATGGCGAACGCACGCCGGTGTCCCACGGCGCGACGTCGAGGATGCGCTTGATCCGAAACGCTCCCTGCTCCAGCGCGTAGTCGCAGCCGAGGTAGCCGACGCGGCGGTGCACCGGCGCCGCCATGTCGCCTCCGCTGCGGTAGGTGTGCGAGCTGTTGAGTTCGCCGAGGAGTTCGCCGAGCACGTAGTTCACGTCATGCCGCGTCGCGCAGGCATCAATCATCTTGCGATAGCGCTCGCGCATCTGCTGCCACTGCACGAGGTGCAGATACGGGTCGTAGAAAAAGTCGCGCTCGATGCGCCACGCGTCGTCGAACATCTGCCGCCACTCGGCCACGGGATCCACGGTCGTCTCCAGCGCGCCGGTGGGCAGCAGGCGTTCCATCTTCTGCCCCTCCGCGGCTGCGATGACGGCCCAGGTTCCGCCTTTCGCGACAAGCAGCTTGTTGCCGTCCGCACTGATCTCGTAGCCGCCCACGTCGTCGAGGATCATGCGCTCGGCCCGGCCATTGATGTCGTAAAAGCTGAGCGGCGAAGTGCGGGTGTTTGAACCCACGCGCGGCGGCCAGCGGAAGATGACCTTTCCCGGCAGTGCGCCGAGCTGGTCAATGCGCCCGCTGCCCACGGGCAGCACGATCGCGCGTCCCTCGAAGCCATCGAGATCGATCTTCACATCCGTCGGCCGTGTCGGCTGCGCGGTGCCGGCCATCATCGTCACCGGGCCGTTTTTCGTCTGCACGACGACGCTGCGGTTGGGCGGCTGCGGAATCGGCTTCGAGTCATCGGGCTTCGTCTCGCCTTTTTTGGAATCGTCCGGCTTCTTCGGTGGCTCGTTGCTTTTCGGCGCTCCCTGCGGTGCTCCCTTCGGCGTCTCCTTCGGCGGATCTTTCCTCACCGGCTCCTCGTCGTTCTTCGGCGCCAGCGGCGACGGGAGGTCTTTGCGCAGCGGCACGCAGATGAGCGCGTGGCTGTTCACGTACGCCCAGGTGTTGTCGAATTCGCTGTGGTGCTGCGAAAAAGTCCGCTTGCTGCGATAGTAGAGGTAGTTCCCGTTCGGATCGAAGACCGGCATGTCGTCGTCATAAAATGCGCTCGTGACCTGGTGCTTCTGATTGTCCTTCGTGTCGTAGATCACCACGGCCTGCTGGCGGTTTTCCGTGTCACCCGCGTAGGCGAGCCAGCGGCTGTCGGGGCTCCACGAGAAGGAAAAATTTTCCAGTTCGCCGTGGTACAACCACATCTGGTGGTCCACCGGCGTGGTCTGCTTCGTCTCCACATCCACGAGCCAGATCTGCATTTCGGAATCAATGAACGCGATCTTCCGGCTGTTGGGCGACCAGTGCGGCTGGTAGCGCCAGCCTTTGCAAAATTCCGTGAGCTGCCGCTCCTCGCCCTTGCCGTCCGGGCTCCGGAGCGTCAGCTCGTATTCGCCGCTGCGGTCGCTGAAATAGGCGATCCATTTTCCATCCGGCGACCACGCGGGATACCGCTCGGCCACGCCCGGCGAGTCGGTGAGATTGCGGATCACGCCATTCTCCGCGGGCACCGAAAAAATCTCGCCGCGCGCCTCGATCATCACGCGTTTGCCGGTCGGTGAGATGGTGCCGTTGCGCACGAGCCCGCCGACATTCTGCACATGAGGACGCAGCGTGGCCTTGTCCGTGATGACCTCGATTTTCACCTGCCGCGTCTCCTCCGATTTGAGATCGAGGAGGATGAGCGTGCCGCCGTTTTCGAACACCATCTCCTTCGGCCCGATGGACGGATAGCGCACATCGTAGCTGGTGAAATTCGTCACCTGCCGGAGTTTTTTCGCGGCGTCCTTTTCGGTGACTTCATAGCACCAGAGGTTCGCGCGTTTCTTTTCACCGCGATCCGAGAGGAAATAGAGCCGGTCGTTTCCGGCCCACATTGGCTGCGAGTCGTTGGCGTCGTCGTGCGTGATGTTTTCCGCCGCGCCGGTGTCGAGGTGAAAGAGCCAGACGTCTGGCGCCATGCCGCCGCGGTAGCGTTTCCACGACGCGCGATCAGTGTCCGTCATCGTGTAGGCGAAGGTCTTTCCGTCGGGCGAGATCGCGCCAAATTCGCCGTACGGGATCGGCAGCTTCGAGGGCATCCCGCCCTGCGCATTCACGCGGTAAAACTGGCTCACGCGATCTGAGAAGCTCTCCCGCCGCGACGCGAAGACGACGCTCTTGCCATCCGGCCACCAGCACACCATGCGGTCCGCGGCGCTGTGGTAGGTCACCCTGCGCGGCTCTCCGCCACTCACGGGCATCACATAGATGCACTCGCTGCCGTCATAGTTTGCGGTGAACGCAATCTCGCGGCCGTCCGGCGAAAAGCGCGGGAACAATTCCTCGCCCGCCGGCGAACTGAGCCGGATCGCCGTGCCGCCTTCCTTCGGCGAAATCCAGATGTCGCCCGCGTACACAAATGCGATCTGCTTTTCCGAAACGGCGGGCATCCGCATGAGCCGCGCATCGAGAGCGTCCTCCGCTGCTGCACGAAACACGAGTGCGGCGAGGAAGACGAAGAATGTGGGGAGCTTCATGGCGCGGGAGCAAACACACGCGGTTGCAAGGCGGCAACGCGGAAAATCCGGGACTGATGGAACGGGCGGCGTGGCGCGCAAGACAGCAGACTACAAAATTCAAAACGCAAAGGGCGTTCGCCGGTGCTCGTGCGTTGCCCTTTGCATTTTGTGATTTGTGATTTCCGCAGGCCGCTGGCTCGCAGGTTCCCGATTGCCTCGCCCGCGCCCGCGCCCGATGCTCCGCGCCCTTCATGGGCGACTTCACTTTCACCTTCCTCGGCACCGGAACCTCGCACGGGGTGCCGGTGCTCGCGTGCGACTGCGCGGTGTGCCGTTCCGCCGATCCGCGCGACCAGCGCACGCGCGCCGCGGCCTACGTCGAGACGCCGGAATGCGCGTGGCTCGTGGACACCGGGCCGGACTTCCGCACGCAGGCGCTGCGCGAGAATATCCGGCGCGTGGATGCCGTGGTATTCACGCACGCGCACACGGATCACATCATGGGTTTCGATGACCTGCGCGCGTTCTGCCACGGGGGAAAAGTGCTGCCGGTCTATGGGTCGGAGGCCACGCTCGGTCAGTTGCGGCAGGCGTTTTCGTTTGCATTCGACGGGCAGAACCGGTGGCCGGGCTACCTCCATCCCGAGGCCCACCCGGTGGATGCCGCATTCCGCCTCGGCGGGACGGAGATCGTCCCGCTGCCGGTGCCGCACGGGCGCGTGACTACTTACGGCTACCTTTTCATCCGCGACGGGCGGCCGCTCGTCGCCTACCTGAGCGACTGCAAATCCGTGCCCGACGCCGTGCGCGCACGGATCGCCGGAGTGGACACGCTCATCCTCGACGCACTGCGACATCGCGAGCATCCCACGCACATGAACCTCACCGAAGCCCTCGAGACCGCGGCAGCCATCCGCCCGCGGCAGACGCTCCTCACGCACCTCTGCCACGACCTCGGCCACGCGGAGACCGAGTCCGGACTGCCCGCCGGCGTGCGCATCGCCACGGACGGGATGAAGCTCACATTTTGATCGCGGTTCCTGTTCGCCATTTCCAGATCCGCCGCATATTTCTCGCCCCCACATGAAAACCATCCGAGTCCCATGGATTCACTGTCGCGCCGATGAGGTGGATGCCGTCCCGTGCGAGATAGACTGGCGCGGGCGCAGCTTCACCCTGCTGGCGTATTCGGAAAAGGAGGCGCGGGAATGGTGGCGCGGCCTCTCCGAGCACGAACGCGAAAACGCCCTCGGCATGACCGCCGAACCCGCGGACGAAGTCCCACGGCTGTTTTGAAACAGCCGACGGTTTTCTGCTTCATCCAGCGCGGTGCCAAGCATGGCGGCGGGTTTTACTCTTGACCGCTTCGACTTCGCCCCCACTATGCGCCCTTCTTTTTGCCGGAAACGGCTTTTTATACCGCATGCCCGACAATCTGGGAACTATCATTTGGACGCTTTGCTACACCGCTGTACTGCTGGGAATTTCCCTTTACGGCCTGCATCGCTATCTCATCGTTTACCTCTTCCTAAAGAACAGGCGCAACGCACCGCAGCCCCTGGCCAAGCTCGAAAAGCTGCCGCGGGTCACGGTCCAGTTGCCCATCTTCAATGAGCTCTACGTCGTCGAGCGCCTGCTCGATTCCGTCTCGAAGCTCGACTACCCGCACGACCTCCTCGATGTGCAGGTCCTCGACGACTCGACCGACGAGACCCGCGAACTGGCCGAAAAACTCGTCTCTGCACTGCTCGTCCGCGGGTTCGACATCAGCCACATCCACCGGGTGGACCGCACGGGCTTCAAGGCCGGTGCCCTGGAAAATGGGCTCCAGTCGGCCAAGGGCGAATTCATCCTCATCCTTGACGCCGACTTCGTCCCCACACCGGATGTCCTGAAACGCACCGTGGATTATTTTTCCGACCCGAAGGTCGGCATGATCCAGACCCGCTGGGGCCACCTGAACCGCACCTATTCGATGCTCACGCGCGTGCAGGCCATGTTCCTCGACGGCCACCTGCTCCTCGAGCAGACGGGCCGCAACCGCTCGGGACGATTCATCAATTTCAACGGCACCGCCGGCATCTGGCGCAAGTCCTGCATTGTCGAGGCAGGCGGATGGCAACACGACACACTCACCGAAGACCTCGACCTCAGCT
>JANXZI010000306.1 GCA_025355595.1 Spartobacteria bacterium | reverse complement strand
ATCAAGGTCGCCTTCGCGCTGTTCGATAGTGCTACAATTGGCGACACGCGAAACTTGAGTTCCTGCCGCGAGAGGGATTCCGGAAAGTTGTAGATAGCTCGTTTGGAGCCAGTGACGAAAAGCTGAGGTTTGCATGATTTTACTGCAGCCAGGTAGATTGCATTAACGTATTGTGCCATCCATGACTGAAAAACGCCAGACTTCCGTAATGCTCCTTGGTGTGGACGGCGCTGAAACCAAGCTTCGATCCTGTCCGGAGAGCGCAGTGAAAAAGGCGGTCGTGGAACGATTCATGCCGAACTTCGCTGCCAATTCTGTCCTCCTTCATCTGCGAAACCCGCACCCGTTCAAAACTGCAAGCCGTCCACACGAGCTTACACGAATCGGACTCACCCCGGACAGTTTCGGCAGTCTTCCTGACATTGTTTTGCACGATGAAAAGCGGGGATGGGTCTTTTTCATCGAAACAGTGCATAGCTTCGGGCCAATCTCTCCACAGCGCCTGATGGCTCTGGAAGCTCTCTGCACGAAATCAAAACTGCCACTCGTGTTTGTCACCGCATTCTTGGATCGCAATGCATTCCGAAAATTCGCACCCGAGATCGCATGGGAGACAGAAGTGTGGATCGCGCAAGAACCCGACCACATGATCCATTTCAACGGTGATCGATTCATCGGCCCCCGACGGGCGCAGAGTAACACTGATTAGTTGAACAATGGTCAGGTTATTATGATTCCGCGCTACGTGCGGCTACGGCGGAACGCAGGAAGACGGCGGACAACCCGGCAATGACCCCATCGCTGATGGGCAGCCATTTGAACTTTGCCTCCGCACAATCCTGCTCGAACTGATCGAGCAGCGTGGAGAATTGGGCGGCATCCGTGCGGCCTTCGCGAAGGGCGCGATGGAGGGCGGCCACGACTTCAGCCCGTGCGTGGATGCAGGCGGCGGGGACTTCCGACGAAGCCTGAACGAAAGCCCGGACGATCTCCCAGCCAGGATCGGGGAGGTAGAGACGGACGAGATACGCGGTGTCGAGATAAGGCACTTAGTTCCCGTCGCGGTCGTCGGAGATGAGGTCGGTGATGTCGCGGTCGCCTGGCTTTGGCTTCAGCGCACCGCTTTCCATGAGTGCCTGGAAAGCCGGCAGCACCTCGCGGTTCTTCCACGGATTTTCCCTTGGCGGTTCGGGCGGAAGCGTGGTTTCAAGAACCTGCCGGACAAGTTCCGCGGGACGGATCCGGCGGCGCTCGCTGGCTTTGTCGAGCCGCGCGGCGAGGTCGTCCGGGAGTTCAACGGTGAGCGTGCTCATGCGCGAAGCGTGCCACGCGGGTGCGGGTGGGTCAACGGCGGTGGCTGATGGAGCGCGTGGCCCGCGATGTGTCACGTCGAAAGGCCCGATTCCGTTGCCAGCCAGCTCTAGCGAGTGCCGCACCTTGGCAGCGTACCCGGCTACGGCTTCACTTTCAGGCCGGCGGCCTTGGCGAGTTTGCGTTGGCGTTGGTCGAATGAAAGGAAGGTCTTCGCACCGGATTCGCGGGCCAGTGCGACGTGCAAAAGGTCAATGGTGCGCTGGCCTTCCGTCGCCGCCTGCTTTTCGCTCAGTTCATCGGCGCGGCGGAAAACATCCGTCCACCCGACGGGCGTGTGGACGAGCACACCGTCGCGCAGGTCTTCTTCAATTTGGCGGAAAGCCAGCCGGCAATCGGCGGCGCTCATTTCTCCGTTTGCCGCGGCATTGCGCAGCGCGTTGCGCACCTCGATGCGGTGCAAAGGCGTAAAGACGAGCGCCGGCGCGGCTTTTGCCAAGTATGAGTTTGCCTCCGCATGGCGCGTGTCGGCGCGATGCAGGGAAACAAGGAAGGACGAATCCGGGTAAGCGACGGCTTCCATGCCCTCAGTCCCGCAACCGCGTCCAAAGCGCGTTGGTTTCCTCCTCGGACAATCTGCGTCCAAGCGGCTTGCGTTTTGCCAGCCGCGACGCCCAGTCCACCTTGCGCGGCTTGGCGGGTTTCGCAGGGGCGAGCGTGGCGAAGGCGGTACCGTTGCGGGTGATGGTCACGGGTTCGCCGTGTTCAATCCACTTTGCCACGTCGGCAAAATGGTTTCTGAGGTCGCGCACGGTCGCTGTTTTCATGGTGATACACTTTTGTCTCACGCTGGCGCGAAGGTCAACGGCGATTCCCACGATGCCGTCACGCTTCCACCCACGCTGCGCTTGCGCCAGAAGGTGCGAGGCGTAGGCTCGCTATACTCGTTCCCTGCCGATGAGCACTCACCCAAAATTTTCGCCCCGGCTCATGCGGGGCCTTTCGTCGCTGCTGTGTCTCGGCATCATCGTGGAGGCTGCGGCGCTGGCGGGCGCGGCGGAGGATGTGAAGGCGGCACCGGGATTCCGCGAGATTGCGCAGCCGTTCATCGAGAAGAGCTGCCTCGAGTGCCACGGGGAGAAGAAGGCGAAGGCGGGATTTCGGATCGATCTGCTTGGGTCGGATTTTTCGGCAGCGAAAGTTGCGGAGCAGTGGAAGGAGATTATTGATCGCATCAACGCGGGCGAGATGCCGCCGGAGAACAAGAAACGGCCCGATGCGAGGCAGGCGGCGGCGTTTGTCGGCTGGGTGAACGGGCAGTTGCGCGAGTTGGAACTCGCGGCGAAGAACGCGGGCGGGCGCATCCCGATGCGGCGGCTGAATCGCGACGAGTATGCGAACACCGTGCGCGATCTGCTGAAACTGGATGAGAAGATCGTGCGTCCGCTCACGGAGGAACTGCCCGCGGATGGCAAGGCCGAGGGATTTGATCGTCTCGGCGTCGCGCTGTTTTTTGATCAGACGCAGATCGAACGCAGCCTCGATGTCGGGGCGAAGATCGCGGCGAAGGCAATCGTGACGCAGCCGCCGAAGACAGAGCATATGATCACGCGTTTCGACATTCTCCGCAAAAAGCCGCCGACGGAAATGGTCGAGGTATTTCCGGCGTTCGAGCACACGATTCCGCGCGGTGCGAAGGATCGGATCGTGAAGCCGGATTTCATCGAGCATATCCAGGGCTACCCGACCTACAAAAAGGAAACCGCCGCATGGGGTGTGATCGATCACTTTGCCATCGGCAAGGTCGTCACGCAGGACGGCTACTATCGCTTCCGCATCAGGGCGAAGGTGGACAACCGTGCGCGCACGGAGCCGAACAAATTCCGGCTGCAATACGGGATGAATTCGCCGATCCAGGCGGAGAGCGAGGTGACGCTCGATCCGTCGGGGAGGACGGAGGCGGTGATGTTTCTGCGCGGTCCGGTGGATGGCGAAGTGAAGGGGCCGCAGGTTTTCGATCTGCTCTGGAATCACACGGAGAAGGCCGTCATCCGTGAGCCGAAATACATGGCGCTCGTCTCAAAGTGGACGGGACTGCGCGGAAGGATGGAGCAGGCCGCGACGCGACGCGCGCCGCAGGCGGACATGGACGCGATGAAGCAGGAGCGCGCGGGACTGGAGAAGGAGCTGAACGCGTGGACGGGCGTGGCCAACATCTACAATCCCGAGATGGACGTGGAGAAACTGCCGCGGCTGCAGATCGAAAGCATCGAGATCGAGGGGCCGATCGAAAAGGAGTGGCCGCCGGCGAGTCACAAGGCGCTGCTCTTCGCGGGCGACACTCGGAGCGATGCGGCGTACGCGCGTGAAATTTTCACGCGCTTCCTGCCGCGCGCGTACCGGCGTCCGGTGACGAAGGTGGAGATTGATGAAATCGTCGCAGTGGTGAGTGACGCGCAGGCGCAGGGGAAGCTGCCGTTTACCCAGGCGATGCGTGTAGGATTGCAGCGCGTGCTGTGCGCGCCGGGGTTCCTCTTTTTGGAGGAACCGTCCGGCGCGAATCCGCAGCGGCGTGCGCTGAACGAATACGAACTCGCTTCGCGGCTGTCGTATTTGCTGTGGAGCACGATGCCGGATGAACAGCTTTTTTCCGTCGCCGTGGCGGGGAAGCTGCGCACAAATCTCGCGGCGCAGGTGGCGCGGATGATCGCTGATCCGAAGTGCGCGCAGTTCGTGGAGAATTTTGCGGGGCAGTGGCTCTCGGTGCGCGACTACGGATCGATCCAACCCGCGGCGGACTACAAGGATTACGACAAGCCGCTGGAGCGCGCGTCGAAGCACGAGCCGCTCGCATTTTTCACCGAGGTGCTTGCGAAAAATCTGCCGGTGACTTCGTTTCTCGACAGTGATTTCCTCGTGCTGAATGAGCGGCTCGCGAAGCACTACGGTGTCGAGGGCGTGAGCGGGCCGGAGTTTCGGCGCGTCGCAATCAAGCCCGAGCATCACCGCGGCGGCGTGCTCGGGATGGCGGGGCTGATGACTTTCCTCGCCGATGGCACGCGCACGCTCCCGATGCGCCGCGGCTCGTGGGTGCTGCGTGAACTGTTCAACGATGCGCCGAACAACCCGCCGCCGAACGCGGGCGAGATCCAGCCGAACACCGGCGGCAAGAGCCTCACCGTGCGCGAACGGCTGGATCTGCACCGCCGCGACGAGATTTGCGCATCATGCCATGCGAAGCTCGATCCCTTCGGCCTCGCGCTCGAAAACTACAACGCCATCGGCGCGTGGCGCGAGCGGTTCGACGGTGAGGGTATCCGCGGCTCGAAGGCGCCGGTGCTCGACGTGAGGGGAAAATTTCCCGACGGAAAAACGTTTTCCACGCTCGAGGAATACAAGGCCGGCTTGATGGCGCAGAAGGACAAGTTCGCGCGCGCATTCAGCACGAAACTGCTCACGTATGCGCTCGGCCGTCCCGTCGGCTACACGGACCACGAGGTCGTGGATTCACTCGCCGCCGCGCTGAAGAAAAACGACTACCGTTTCCAGCCGCTCATCCATGCAATCGTAGCCAGCGAACCGTTCAACACGAAATAAGCCATGAACATCATCCACCATCCGCGACCCATGCCGCGCCGCACATTTCTGAAAGGCGCGGGCGTCTCGATCGCGCTGCCGTGGCTCGACGCGATGAGCGTGCATGCCGCATCCGTGACCAGCGCCGGCTCCATCGCCGCGCACGAGACTCCGCGGCGCGCTGTGTTCACTTTCTGGGGTCTCGGGATCAACGGGCGCGACTTTACTCCTGCGAAAACCGGCGCGAACTATGACGTCTCGCCGATCCTCAAGCCGCTCGAACCGCTGCGCAGCGACTTCACGGTGATCTCCGGGATGAAGCTCACGCACTCCGGCGGACACGTCGGTGATCGCACTTTCCTCACCGGCACGAACACGCACAGCGCGGGTGTGAAACTCCGCGTGTCGTGCGATCAGGAACTCGCCGCTGCGATTGGCAAGGCGACGCGATTCCGTTCACTCACGCTCGGCATCAAGCGTGGCACCGGCTTTGGCGGCAACCAGGATCAGACGATTTCGTGGGCGCCGAGCGGCACGCCTTTGCCCTCGGAAAACCGGCCGCACGTGCTTTTCGACCAGCTCTTCCGGCCCGACACGGCGGAGACGCTGAACCAGCGCGAGGCGGAGTTTGCGCGGCGCAACAGCGTGCTCGATTCGCTGCGCGGCGAGGCGCGCAGGCTGAGCGGCTCGCTCGGCGCGGAGGATCGCGCGAAGCTCGACGAATACTTCACCGGCATCCGCGATCTCGAACGCCGCATGCAGGACGAAAAGGAATGGCTGCGCAGGCCGAAGCCGAACGTCGAGACGCTGAACTTCGGCAAGGAGCAGGGCCTCGATCCCGACAAGGCGGGCCTCGAATACCGGCGCTATCAGCGGCTGATGTTCGACGTGATCACGCTGGCGCTGCAGACGGACAGCACGCGCGTGATCGCCTACATGCCGCGCATGGACGGGCAGGACGGCACCGGCTCGTGGCGCGAACTCGGCAATCCCTACAATTACCACGAAATGACGCACCACGGCGAAGACCCCGACAAGCTGAAGTGGTTCACGCAGGCAGACGTGTGGTACATGGAGGAGTGGGCGTATTTTTTGAACAAGCTCAAGGCGGTGAAGGAGGGCGACGGCACGCTGCTCGACCACACGCTCGTCGCGTACGGCAGCAGCGGCGGTGCGATCAATGCGCACCACGGGCACCATCTACCCGCGATGCTCGCAGGCGGTGCGCGGCTCGGCGTGAAACATCAGGGGCACATCATCAAGGAGGACGTGCGGCTCGGAAATCTGTGGCGCACGATGTTCGAGCGGATGGGCGTGCCGGTGCCCCAGAATTTTCAGGGCGGAGAGTCGGATGGTGTCATCAAGGAACTCGCCTGAGGATCGTTCTCGGGCTGTGTTTTGGATTCATCGCCCGCGGGCAGACGGCGTTCGTTTGAACGTCTAACACCGAACGTCACGATCGTGGTGACTGGCAGCGCGCCGCGTGCTCCACTACCCATGTCCATCAAGGCAAAATTCATGAAGTTCACCCATCCCGCGCTCGTGAGACTTTTGCAGAAAGCCTATTCGGGGGAGAAGGCGGCGGCGTTTGCGTACATCGGGCACGCGCGCTCGCTGAAGGATCCGGCGGCGAAGGCGGCGGTGCGGCAGATCGAGGAGGACGAATGGAAGCACCGCGAGAATGTCCGCGCGCTGATGGATCGCTATGGGGTGCCGGTGTCGCGCTGGCTGGAGGTGAAGCTGCACATCATCGGCAGGATCATCTCGGCAAGCTGCCACGTCATTGGGCGGTTCATGCCGTTCTTTTTTGCGGGGAAACTGGAGAGCGGGAATGTGTGCGAATACTTCGTGATGATGCGCCACTTTCACTCGCTCGGCATCCGCGAGCACGACGCTCTGCTCTACGAGATGGGGATGAAGGAGAAGGAGCACGAGGTGTATTTCCTCGGACAGATCCGGAAGGACAGGCTCATGCCGTTGTTCGAGCGGCTGTTCGCGTGGGGGCCGGGGAAGACTGCGAACGATGTGGACCTCCACGACAAGCAGCCCGTGGAGGAATCGGCAAGGTACTGCAAGGGCTACGAGTCGGTGGACGCCGCGAAGCCGGAGTAGCGCGTGCCGTGGGGTTGCTCAGAGCTGTCTTGCAGGCCATCGGTGGATCGGGTCACCCTGGAAAAGGATGCGCGCGCCGGGCGTGAACGCGGCGACCGGCTCGATGGCCTCCAACGATGCAGGGGCGAGCACGGCGGCGAGCGATACAAATGCAAAGACGCGGAGGTGTTGCCTGCGAGGCGCGGAGGAAGGTTTTTTGCAGGCGGCTGCGAAGCCGCAAACGGGAGGAGCTTGCGCCGCACGGTTTCCGCGCGGTGGATTTGACCTTGATCACTTGCCCGTCCGCGCGATGCGGCTAGCTTCCGCGCGTGATCATCCTTTTGAAGCTCCTCATCGCGATCGGATCTGGCGCGGCAATTTTTGCGCTGCTTTGAAAAGCGCGGCGTTCCGGTACTGGCGCGATCCGCTGTGCATCGCGGCGTGCGCGGCCTACGCGGTGAATCGCTGGCTGCTGAAGCCGCACTTCGCGATGGGGCCGTTCATGCGCGGGCATTTTGCCGACACCCTGCTCATCCCGGCCGCGCTCCCGCTCGTGCTGTGGCTCCAGCGCCGGCTCGGACTGCGCACGCATGATGCGATGCCAGAAGGCGGCGAAATTTTTCTCCACCTCGCCGTGTGGGCCTTCATCGCAGAGGGCGCGGGGCCATTTCTCACGCACCGTGGGACCGCCGACTGGCGGGACGTGGCCGCGTATTCCGCGGGTGCGGCAGTTTGTTACGTTCTCTGGCACTGGCGAAAAATCCCTTGCCGCCGGGCACGAACGCCCGTAATTCCCTGCCCTGATGCGCCGTGAAAATGGCGTGCCCCCTTTTGCGACGGTCGCTCGCGCGGATGGGAACGGAGCCGCCAGCAAATCCGGTGTGAAAGCCGGGCGCAGGCGCGGGCGACACGAAATCGAAATGGGCCGCCCCGATGCTCCACGGTGCGCGGACCAACGCTGACAAGACCATCCAACTCCAAACCATTCGAATCAATCAACGGATCCGCGCAAAAGAAGTGCGTGTGGTCCTCGCGTCCACCAGCGAGCAGCTCGGGGTGATGAAACTTCAGGACGCGCTGCGCAAGGCGATGGAACTGGGCCTCGACCTCGTGGAAGTCTCGGCAAACGCCGTGCCGCCCGTCTGCCGCATCGTGGACTTTGGAAAGTTCAAGTACGAGCTCTCCAAGCACGACAAGGAGAAGAAGCAGAACGCGGCCTCCAAGATGAAGGAGATCAAGTTCCGCGTGAACATCGGCAAGCACGACTACGAGACGAAGCTGCGCCACGCCGAGGAATTTCTGGACAAGGGCAACAAGGTCCGGATGCTCCTCCAGTTCCGCGGACGCGAAATGGCACATCAGGAACTCGGCATGGGGATCATGGGGAGGATTCGCAAGGATCTCGAAACCATGGGCACACCCGAAGCCATGCCGAAATTGATCGGTCGCAATATTTTCATGTCCCTCGTCCCGCTGCCACCCGGAAAGCGCAAACGCCATTTCTACGGCCCGCACGACATGGTCCTACAGGAGCCCGACGAGCACGACGAGGCGGACGAGGATGTGGACGAGACGGAGCCGGAGAAAAAGTAGGCGCACTCGCGAGGTCGTGCGCGCGATTTTTTGATGCGCGGCCAGTGATCCCAATCACATCGGCTTGCGACAGATTCATGTAGGATAGGCTTCCAGCCTGTCCCGGAGGCAAGTCAGGCGTGCTGATTTCGGACGCCCCTGGCAGTCGCTCGCCCGTGGACAGGCAAGATGCCCATCCCACATTGCCGCCGCCAGCGCCGCGTGTTCAGAGTTTATCTGCAAATTGGACGACCACTTATTTCCGCGCGGCTTTACTCGCGCAGCGTCCACTGTTCACCTGTCGCCGCATCGCCCGCGACGCACACTTTCACCACACCCCGACCCATGGACAAAGACGCCAAAACCTTCCTTTTCGACCTCCTCTCCACTCCCAGCCCGACCGGCTTCGAACTCCCCGGCCAGCGCAAGTGGGCCGCGTATGTGCGTAATTTTTCCGACCGCGTGGAAAACGACGCCTACGGCACCGCTTGGGCCACGCTCGAAGGCCGCAACCCGAAAGCGCGCCGCATCATGATCGAGGCGCATGCCGACGAGATCGGTTTCATCGTGAAGCACATCACGAAGGAAGGCTTCCTCCGCGTGGACCGCATCGGCGGCAGCGACACCGCGACCGCGCGCGGGCGCAGGCTCGACATCCAGGGCGACAAGGGCGTCGTCCGCGGCATCATCGGCAACACCGCCATCCATCTCCGCAAGGATCACCTCCACGACGAGAAGGCGCCGAAAATCCACGAGCTGTATGTGGACGTCGGCGCATCGTCCGACAAGGAGGTGAAAAAGCTCGGCCTGCGCGTCGGCCACCCCGCCGTGTATGCCGACACCGTCGAGGAATTCGGCCCGCACCGCATCGTCGGCCGCGCGCTCGACAACCGCCTCGGCAGCTTCGTCCTCTCGCAGGTTCTCGCGCGCCTTTTCAAAAATCGCGCGAAGCTCCGCAGCACCGTCATCGCCGTGAATGCCGTGCAGGAGGAAATCGGCGGCCACGGCGCGAAGATGGTGGCGCACCGCCTCATGCCCGATGTCGCCATCGTCCTCGACGTCACACACGCCACCGACACGCCCGGCATTGATGCGAACATTCACGGCGACGTGAAATTCGCCGCCGGCCCGAGCATTTGCCACGGCACCTGCAACCACCCGAAGGTCATCAAGCGCATCATCAAGGTCGCCGAGAAGCACAAGATCGCGCTCCAGCACGAGAGCAGCTCGCGCTACAGCGGCACGGACACGGATGTGATCTTCGACGTGAAGGAAGGCATCCCCAGCGCGCTGATTTCCTTCCCGCTGCGCTACATGCACTCCGTCGTGGAAATGGCCGATCTGCGCGACGTGGAGAAGACCATCGAACTCATCGCGCGCGTCGTCGAGAGCGTGACGGAGGACGATGACTTCGCGCACCGGCTGTGAAGCTTGAACGTTGCCGTGATCTATTCGAGCGGGCGCTTTTGCTGCTGCGGGCAGTCGTAGCCGAAGCTTCTGATGAAAAACGGTCATTCTCGCTCGTCGAGGCATACGTTCAGCGCCACGCAAACAGCTTGGTCTGGCTCGCGGATGACGCGAAGGTGCTAATTGATAGCGGTTGCTTTGCTGCGGTGCCTCTGATCGTGCGCAGCATGCTTGAAAGTGGATTTATTCTTGCGGCGGCGGTAAACGAACCGGGATTTGCCGGAGAGAAGATGCTGCGAGAGGTCATCAACTTTCGAAGGCGGATTTCCGTTCACTTGGAAAATGATCCATTGCTTTCGGAATTCGAGGACTTGGAACGCCGGATCCGTGAGGAAGCCAATTTCAGTGGATCACCGCGCAAATTGAGCGTCAAAGAAACCGCCGATATCGCGAAGCTCGATATCAACTACCAGTTCGAGTATTTTCTCTACAGTCAGCACACCCATGCTGAAATTGGTGGGCTGACCGCAAGACATTTCGAGGAAAGTCTCCCGACCAGAAATCTCCGTACAATGGCCTATGTGCTAACTCTGGCTGCTGCATTCACACCGCAACTTTTAGACACCGATACCCCACAACTCCACGTTGACCATGCTGCAATTATTCTTGGCGAACTTGTGGATGCTCTCAAAGAAGATCGTCCAAATACAGGAGAGGCGTGAAGCTCCAAATCTTTCAAGCGTCTTTGACGCACGCAGCGTGCGCTGCGCTCCGCCGCATCGGGCTAATGACGTTCCGCGCGCCGGGTTGTCTTCGCGGAATTCTTTCCCCCATGCACCACCTGCTTCGCTTCCTCGCCGTCGTTCTCACCCTTCTCACCGGAACATCGCTCTTCGCGGATGACGTCACCTTCGATGCGCGCTCGGCGAAGTCCGGCGCGTGGTCGGATGCGGCGACGTGGGGCGGGCGACCGCCGAAGGTCGGCGAGCGCGTGCAGGTGCGCGCGGGGCATGTGGTGACTTACGATGTCGAGAGCGCCGACGCGCTGCGGATGATTCACGTCGCGGGGACGCTCACTTTTTCGCGGACAAAAAACACACTGCTCGAAGTGGGGCTGCTGCGCGTGACGCCGGGTGATGCGTGCGGTGAGGACGGCTTCGACTGCCACGATTCCGCCGATGTTCCCTCGGGCGCTGCGATGCCGGCGCTGGAAATCGGCACGCCCGATGCGCCGATCCCGGCAGGCGTGACGGCTACGATCCGGTTACGGCATTTCGCGGGGATGAATCCCGAGACGCTCCCGGCCATCGTCGCGTGCGGCTCGCGCTGGGACGTGCATGGTGCGCCGATGGCGCGGACTTGGGTGAAGCTGGGCGCGCC
>JANXZI010000294.1 GCA_025355595.1 Spartobacteria bacterium | reverse complement strand
CCTCGATGCGATCCGGGATGACGGAATGCTCCGCACCGTGCAGCTCTTTCACGCCCTCGATGACGATGCGCCGGGTGCCCGCGCCTTCGATCTTCGCGCCCATCTTGATGAGGAAATTCGCGAGATCGACGACCTCGGGTTCCGCCGCCGCGCTGTCGATGACGGTGGTGCCTTCCGCGAGCACTGCGGCCATCATCACGTTGTCCGTGCCGAGCACGGTGGGGCCTTGTTTGCCGCGCAGATTGATGACGCCGCCGATGAGCTGGTTGGCGAAAACTTTCACGTTGCCCGACTCGATGCGGTGCATCGCGCCGAGGCCCTCGAAGCCTTTCAAATGCAGGTCAATCGGGCGGTCGCCGATGACGCAGCCGCCGGGCAGCGAGACGGTGGCCTCCTTTTCGCGCCCGAGCAGCGGGCCGAGTACGCAGACGGACGCGCGCATTTTGCGGACGATCTCGTACGGAGCTTCGGTGATGATTTTCTCCGCCTGCACCGTGACCACGCCGCTGGCCCGCTCGACCTGCGCGCCGAGGTGCGAGAGGATTTGCAGCATGTAATGGATGTCCGAGAGGTCCGGCACATTGGAGATCGTGCAGGGATCCTTCGTGAGCAAGGTGGCGGCGAGGATGGGCAGCGCGCTGTTTTTGCTGCCGGAGATGCGGACATTGCCGCTGAGTTTGTTGCCGCCGTGAACGAGGATTTTATCCATGAGTAGTGAAGATGAAACGTTCGCGGCCCTGGTGATCTTTCAGGATTTTTGTGTCGCGCCATCCCTGCGCGGAAAGTTCCGCCGCGAGGATCGCAGTCTGATCGAGTCCGACTTCGAGCGCGAGCGTGCCGCCGCTGCGAAGTTTCGCTGCAGCCTGCGGGATGACCCGTCGGATAATCGCCAACCCGTCAGCGCCGCCATCGAGCGCCGCAGCGGGATCGCGCTGCACCTCGGGTTGGAGTGCGGCGATGTCTGCGCTCGGGATGTAGGGCAGGTTTGCGACGACGAGGTCGAACGGGCCTTCCGCGGCGGAGAGCAGATCGCTTTTGGAAAAGACCACGCGCCCGGCGAGTCCAGTGCGCTCCGCATTTTCCCGCGCGAGCGCGAGAGCGTCTTCGGAGGCATCGAGGCCGATCACTTTTGCTTCGGGGAAGGCATTCGCGAGCGCGAGCGCGATGCAGCCGCTGCCCGTCCCGACATCGGCGATGCACCCATTTTTCCACGCGCAGTCGGCGGACTTTGCCTGCGCGGCGAGCATCTCGCAGAGCTGCTCTGTCTCGGGTCGCGGGATGAGGGCGCGCGCGTCGCACTTCAGCGTGAGGCCGAGAAATTCGACGGTGCCGAGCAGGTGCTGCAGCGGCTCGCGCTGGGCGCGGCGGCGGACGAGATCGCGCAGCGGTGTGAGTTCCGCCTCGCTGAGCACCCGGTCAAACTCCACGTAAAGATCCATCCGCTTTTTGCGAAGCACATGCGCGAGCAGGTGCTCGATGTTCAGCCGCGGATTTTCGACGCCGCTCTTTTGAAAGTATGCCGCCGTCGCGGTGATCACTTCGAGCACGGTCTTCGTGGGCGCGGTCTGCGTCACGATGCAGATTGCAGCTCGTGGTTCAGCACGCTCACGCAGTAAATCGCCGCGGTCTCGGTGCGCAAAATAATCGGCCCGAGTGTGACCGGGCGGCATCCGTGGCTCCGTGCGAGCGCGACCTCGGCTGGCGTGAAATCCCCCTCGGGGCCGATGAGAATCAGCACGCTGCTCGGGCGTTTTGCTCCGCTCTCCGCGAGCACCTGCTTGAGTGGGCGTGCGTCGCCTTGCAGCGAGCCGATGAGCATGAGATCGAATTTTTCATTCCGCTCGAAAAGCTCGCGCGGGGTGGAGGGTTTCACGACGCGTGGGAGAAAGTTTTGTCCACACTGCTTGCAAGCCTCGATCGCGGTGCGCTGCCACTTGGCCTGCTTGCGAATATGATCGTCCTCCGAGCCGCGCACGACCGTCCGCTCGCTCATCAGCGGCGCGATGGCCGACACGCCAAGCTCCGTCGCCTTCTCGATGATCAGCTCCATGTTTTTCCCCTTCGGCACCGCCTGCGCGAGCGTAATGCGGCAGGGGAGCGGGGCAGTTTTTACGAGCGAGATCTTCCGCAGCGGCGTGCCGGACTTTCCGTGCGGCCCGAGTTCGACCTCGGCCTCGTGGCCTTCGCCGTCGAAGACCGTCGCGCGCTCGCCCGCCTTCATCCGCAGCACGTCGAACGCGTGGTGCGACTCGCCTGCATCGAGCGCGAGGCGGTCGGGATTCCACGCGAGGCTGGGAATGTGGAAGCGCGGCATCGCTACTGGAAAAACTCCTTCGCCCGCTCGAAGAAACTCTTGTGCGGCGGCGGCACCTCGTCACCGAGCAGCTCGGCAAATTCCTGCAGCTTGTGCTTCTGCTCCGGCGTCAGCTTTTTCGGCACCGCGATCACGGTGCGCACATTCAGATCGCCCATGTCGCCGCTGCCGAGTTCGGGCATGCCCTTGCCGCGAATCTTGAAAATGGTGCCGCTCTGCGTGCCTGCGGGAATCTTCAGCGTTGCTTCACCGTGCAACGTGTGGACCTTGATTTCACCGCCGAGCGTCGCCATCGAGAAATGGATCGGCATGTCACAAAACAGGTTTGATTCCTCGCGCTCGAAGACGTCGTGCTCCTTCACATGGATGACCACATAGAGATCCCCGGCCTGCCCGCCGCGGACGCCCGCCTCGCCGTTACCGGTGCTGCGCAGGCGCGAGCCGTCCTCGATGCCCGCCGGGATTTTTAATTTGATGCGCGTGCTCTGCTCCGAGCGTCCTTCGCCCCGGCATTCGCCGCACGGCTTCTCGACGGTCTGGCCCGTGCCTTTGCAGCGCGGGCAAGTCTGCGCGACCTGGAAAAATCCGCGCGACGTCACAACCTGACCGCGGCCTCCGCAGGTGTGGCAGGTCACGACGCGTGATCCTTTTTCCGCGCCACTGCCATTGCACGCACCGCATGCGCTGGGCTTGGAGACTTCGATTTCCTTCTCCGCACCGAATGCCGCCTCCTCGAGCGTGATCTGCATGTCGTAGCGCAGATCGCTGCCGCGCTGCCGGCTCTCGCGTTCGGATCTCCCGCCACCACCGCCACCGCCGCCGAAGAACTGCTCGAAGATATTGCCCCCGCCGCCCCCGCCGCCTCCGAAGACCTCGCGGAAAATGTCCATCGGATCGTGGAAATCCGCGCCCCCGCGCGCCGCCCCGCCGCCTTGCGCGAAAGCCGCGTGACCGTAGCGGTCGTATGCCGCGCGCTTGTCGGGATCGGAGATCGCCTCGTACGCCTCACCGAGTTCCTTGAAATTATTTTCCGCAGTGTGATCGCCCGGATTTTTATCCGGGTGCAGCTTCACCGCGAGCTTGCGGTAGGCCTTCTTGATGTCATCCGCCGATGCGTTTTTGGCAACGCCGAGGATCTCGTAGTAGTCGCGTTTCTTGGACATTCGATTTGGCCGCTAGGCTGCGGGCGCGCCCTTGCTCACGACCACCATCGCCGCGCGCAGCAGTCGGTCGCGCAGGCGGAATCCGCGGCGCAACTGCCGGATGATCTTCCCCTCGGCAATGTCGGCGCTTTCCTCCTGACTCACGGCCTCGTGCAGGTTCGGATCGAATTTTACGCCCACGGTCTCGATGACCTCGACGCCACTTCCGCTCATGAATTCCTTCAGTTGCCGCTCGATCATCTCCATGCCGATCACGATGGGCGACTTCGGGTCGCCCTTGCGCACCTCCATCATGCCCAGCTCGAAATTATCCAGCACCGGCAGCAGCCGCTCCAGTAGCACGCCCTGCGCGCGTTTGAAATCCTCGTCGCGCTCGCGGGCGACGCGCTTGCGGTAGTTGTCGAGATCGGCCTGTGCGCGCAGCGCGGCGTCCTTCCATTTTGCGGCCTCGGCCTCTGCGGCCTCAAAAGGATCGAGCGCCTCGGCTTCTGCATTTGCTGCGGGTTCGGCTGTCTTGGGTTTCCCCTCGGTGTCCACGTTTGGTGTGCTCATTTTTTCAAGATGGTGATCAGTGTGATGTCGTCATGTGGCGGTTGGTCGCCGATGAATGCCTTCACGTCACTGGTGACGCGCTGGATGATGCCGGCCGCGCCTTCGGATGCGCTTCCCTGCACGGAGCGAATCATCGCTTCCAACCCGAACTCGTCCCCGTTCCTGTCCTGCGCTTCAGTCACACCGTCCGTGTAGAGGACGAGGCAGTCGCCGGGATGCAGAGTCAGGGAAAAATCGTTCGTGACCCTATTGAATGCGCTCCCGCTGTCAATGCCCACAGCCATGCCCGGCGGATTCACGCGCGTCACACTTTTGTCCGCGGCGCGGTACACGAGCGGTGCGTCGTGCCCGGCGCGCACGAGGCGCAGTTCGCTGCTGCGCCGGTCGAGCACGAGGTAGGCGAGCGAGATGAACATGTCCTCGCGGATGTCGGGGTAAAGTTGGGCGTTCAGCCGGCGAATCACCTCGGCGGGCGAGCCGTCGCCCTTGGCAAAAAGACGCAGCGCCGTCCGCGTCATCGCCATCAGCAGCGCCGCCGGGATGCCCTTGCCCGACACGTCCGCGATCACCACGCCGCAGCGGTCGTCATCGAGCGGGATGTAGTCAAAGTAATCGCCACTCACGTAGCGCGCCGGGACATTCGTGCCGGCGAGATCGAAGCCGGCGAGCACCGGCGGCTCGCTCGGCAGCAGGATGCGCTGCACCTCGTTGGCGATGTTCAGATCCTTCTCGATCTGCTTCTTCTCCGCCGCCTCGTGGTGGAGGTATGCGTCGAAAAGCGAGAAGGCCGACTGCTCGGCGAGCGCCTTGAATGTATTGAAATGTTCCGGCCCGAACGGCTCGCTTTTTCCCGAGCGCGCCAGCGCGAGCACGCCGAGGTTTTGCCCCGCGTAGATCAGCGGCGCGATGAATGCCGAGTTCACCCCATACGCCAGCAGACGTTCCAGCCGCGCATCCGTCGGCAGAAGTGAGGCCGAACTATATTCCGAGAGTGCGCGCCCGATGATCCCTTCGCCGACTTTCACCGCTTGCAGGCGGATCTGCGCGTTGAGCGATGTCGTCGCGGTGCCCGTCTGCTTCGGCAAATCGACAAAGGGCGGCGATCCTTTCGAGACGTAGGTCGGCTGGAG
>JANXZI010000263.1 GCA_025355595.1 Spartobacteria bacterium | reverse complement strand
CGAGCAGATCGGCGGGAGCGAGCGTTTCGCCGAGCTGAAAAACGAGGCGCGTCGCGTGTGGGATGGCGCGATTTCCCTCGGCAAAAAGCACGGCTACCGCAATGCGCAGGTCACCGTCCTCGCGCCGACCGGCACGATCGGATTCCTCATGGACTGCGACACGACGGGCATCGAGCCCGACATCGCGCTCGTGAAATACAAGCTGCTTGCGGGCGGCGGCATGTTGAAGATCGTCAATCAGACCGTGAAGCCCGCGCTGCACGGCCTCGGCTACGCCACGAGTGAAGTCGAGCGCATGATCGCGCACATTGAAAAGTATGACACGATCGAGGACGTGCAGGACGAGGACACCGGCGCAGTGGTGAAGTCCGGCCTCCTCGAAGAACATCTCCCGGTGTTCGACTGCGCCTTCAAGCCGCATCAGGGCAAGCGCAGCCTCCACTACCGCGGACACATCAAAATGATGGCCGCCGCGCAGCCGTTCCTCAGCGGCGCGATCTCGAAGACCGTGAACCTGCCCTCCACCGCGACCGTCGAGGACATCATGAACACTTACATCGAGGGCTGGCAGCTCGGGCTGAAGGCCATCGCGATCTACCGCGATGGATCGAAGCGCAGCGCGCCGCTTTCCGGCGACAAGAAAAAGCACAGCAGCAACGGTGCGAGCGCCAGTGCCGATGGCCTCGCCGATGTCGAAGCCGTGCTCAGCGACAAGGCGCAACTCGAACAGCGCGTCGTGGAACTCGAAGGGGAAATGAGCGATCTCCGCAAGCAGGCTGACCAGCCCGTGCGCCGCCGCATGTCGGACACGCGCGTCGCGCTCAACCATAAATTCGACATCGCCGGCCACGAAGGCTATATCAACGTCGGCATGTTCGACGACGGGCAGCCCGGCGAGCTGTTCATCCAGATGCAGAAGGAAGGCAGCACCATCGGCGGACTCATGGACACCGTCGGCGCGCTCACCTCGATGGCGCTGCAATACGGCGTGCCGCTCGAGAGCATGGTCCGCAAGTTTGCGCACTCGCGCTTCGAGCCGTCCGGCTTCACGAAGAATCCCGACATCCGCACCGCGAGCAGCATCACCGACTACGTGTTCCGCTGGCTCGGCTGCCAGTTCATCAAGGGCTACAAGGAGGCCACCTCGCCGAAGAAAGCGCAAGCCGATCTCCCGCTGAAGGAACTCGCCGACATTGAGAAAAACGCCCTCAACCGTCCCGTCCCCGAGCTTGAGCGCACCGCCGAGAGCAGCGTGATCGACATCGTCACGCACGAAGGCAACAGCGAAGGCGGGCCGCAGGTCAATACGCCGGGCGAATCCTACGCCGAGCGGCTGAATGCGGCGCTGGGCAACATGTTCATGGACACCCCGTGCTCGAATTGCGGCAGCAGCAAAGTGATCCGCGCCGGCGCGTGTGGCTGCTGCACCGAGTGCGGCACGAGCCAGGGATGCAGCTAGTTTTTTTCCGCAAGCCCGACCCACCACATGAGCGACAAAGACAAGACACAGATTCGCGACGAAGGCTCCGGCCCCGTCCTCGCTGACTGACTTAACGGCGTTCCGGCCGCGCAAAGTTCAGCCTGATCCAATGCACGCCGTGTCCCCGTGAGGGGATGCGGCGTCGCATTTGTGTGATGCGAGTCTTGCGTGCTGCTGGCCCTGCGCGCCTCGGAGCAACGGTGGCAAGCGTAGCGCCACGCCGCCTTTGGAAGGGATTTCCGACGGGCCTTTTCAGGTTTCGCCGGGCGCGGCGCGGGCCTCCGCCAGCGGCGTGGCCCGGTCGCTTCCCGCCGCACGACAAGGGCCGTCCCTCGATCCGTCCGACGACACTATGTATTGAAACGCTCTAATCCCGCCCGCCACGCTGGGTGCTATTTTGGCGATGCCTTTCACCGACATGATCGTTCCCGCCGCAAGCTCCCGAATCTCCAGCATCGTGCTCGCGGCGGTGATGTGCATCGCGTCGCAGGCACTCGCGGCGACGGACAGCGCGACGATGAATCCCGAAGTCGCGGCGCTTTTCAGGGAAAGCTGTGTGAAATGCCACGGGGAGAAAAAGGCGAAGGGCAATCTGCGGCTCGACCAGCTTGATGCGGATCTGGCAAAGGCCGCGACCTTCAAGCAGTGGCAGGCGATCCTCGATCAAATGCAATCCGGCGAGATGCCGCCGGAGGACGAAAAGCGGCCCGACGCGGCGAAGCTCGCGGCGGCGGCGCGCGCGATCTCCGCGCAGCTCGATGCGGCTGCGGCGCAGCATCGCGCGGAGGGACGCACGGTGCTGCGGCGGCTGAACCGCGTGGAGTATGAGAACACCGTGCATGATCTTTTTTCCACGGACGTGGCGGTGAAGGAAGTGCTGCCGGAGGATGCCGTCGCGCAGGGTTTCGACAACGTGGGCGCGGCGCTGAACATCTCGCCGGTGCTCATGGAGCGCTATCTCGAAGCGGCGGATGCGGTGGTGACAGCGGCGCTCCTGCCCGTCCACAAATTGGAGAGCACCAAGCAGCGGTTCAATCTCGCCGAAACGATTCCTCCCTACATCACGCACTGGAAGCAGGACGAGGGATTGATCCTGTTTCGCACCGCAGTGGATTCGGGGGTGGACTTCCGGGGGTTCAAGGCTCCGGCGCCGGGCCGCTACCGCTTCCGCATTTCCGTCTCAGCGAACAACTCGGAGACCCCGCTGCCGCTGGCGCTCATCCTCGGCAATTTCGTGGTCAGTGGGATCAACATCAAGCACCTCGGCTATTTCGACGCGCCGCCCGGCCCGGCCCGCGTGATCGAATTCGAGGAGCGGCTCGCCGCAAAGAATGACACCGTCAAGGTGATCCCGTTCGGCCTCCCGCACGCCTATCTGAGCCAGAAGAACATGCCGGAGTATCCGGGGCCGGGTTTGCACATTCACTGGATGGAGGTCGAGGGGCCGTTCCCGGAGGCGTGGCCGACGGAAAGTTACCGCCGTGTTTTCGGCGACGCGGACCCGAAGACGGGCACGCTCGCGGACGCGGAGAAACTGATCCGCGCGCTGCTGCCGCGCGCCTTCCGCCGCCCGGTGCGCGAGGGCGAGGAAAAGCCCTTCGTCGCGCTCGTGGCGAAATCGCTGGAGATGGGGCAGCCCTTCGAGGCGTCGCTGCGCGCAGGCTACAAGGGCGTGCTGTCGTCGCCGAAATTTCTCTATCTCCGCGAGCCCGCCGGGCCGCTCGATGATCACGCGCTCGCGTCGCGGCTCTCGTATTTTCTGTGGAGCACGATGCCGGATGACACGCTGCTCGCGCTCGCCGCGAAGGGCGAATTGCGGAAGCCCGCCGTGCTGCGCGCACAGGTCGAGCGGATGCTGGCGCACCCGAAGGCCACGGCGTTCACGGAAAATTTCACCGGCCAGTGGCTGGGCCTGCGCGACATCGCCGCGAACACGCCGGA
Organism: Spartobacteria bacterium; assembly: GCA_025355595.1. Taxonomy (GTDB): domain Bacteria; phylum Verrucomicrobiota; class Verrucomicrobiia; order Chthoniobacterales; family Chthoniobacteraceae; genus SXWH01. The sequence goes on along the minus strand of JANXZI010000263.1, from coordinate 393 downwards.
CAAGGCGCTCTATCCCGAGTTCGAGGAATACCTCCAGTGGTCGGCGCTGCACGAGACGCAGCTTTTTTTCGACGAGCTGCTGAAGAAAGATCTCAGCGTGAAAAATTTCGTGGACTCGGATTTTGCCATCGTGAACGGGCGGCTCGCGCAGCACTACGGCATCCCCGGCGTGGAGGGCGTGGCGTTCCGCAAAGTCGCGCTGAAGCCCGAGCATCACCGCGGCGGCGTGCTCACGCAGGCGAGCGTGCTGAAGGTCACGGCGAACGGCACCACGACCTCGCCCGTCCTGCGCGGCGTGTGGGTGCTCGATCGCATCCTCGGCCGCCCCGCGCAACCGCCGCCGCCGAACACGCCGGCGATCGAGCCGGACATCCGCGGCGCAAAAACGATCCG
>JANXZI010000259.1 GCA_025355595.1 Spartobacteria bacterium | reverse complement strand
CCTTGCCACGTCCGGCTCCAGCAGCACCACATTCGTGCCCTGTGCGCAGCGACGCGCGTATTTGCGGCGCACGCCGCCCGCGAAATCGTAGTTCTCCCGCATCGCGGGAACGGCTGTCTTGCTAACTGCCTTTTTCATGGTGTTTTCGTTCCCGGCGGCTCAAGCCAGCATCAGTCCATGCGGGACCATCGGCGTGAAATCGTCGCGATTGCTTGTCGCGAGCGGCGCTTGGGATCGGATGGCGACTGCGGCGATGCAGCAGTCCGCAAAGCTCTTTGCCCGCCGCCCGGTCGAATTGAAAAGCTCCGCGGCCTTTTCGACATCGGCCCGTCCGAGTGCTTCGGCATCGGGCAACAGTTGTCGCGCCAGAGCCTCCGCCGCAGGGGAAAGCGGCCCGCAGAGAAACTCACCCCAAGCGACAGCGCTGATTCCAAGCGTCTCGCCGGCACCGAGCCAGCCCACGAGTCGGGCATCCTGAGCACTCCCGGCGACGAGCGCATCAATCAGGAAATTGGTATCGAGGTGGATCACCGCTAGAATTCAGTGACGACCTACCGCCGTGCTTCGGCCACCGCATCTTTCCACGCCGCTGCACCCTCCGCCGTCAAACCCACCGCCCCCTGCAACTGCCAAAATACCTTCAGCTTCTCGGAAGTTGAAGCTTGCGCCTTGGGCTCGATTGCATCCTCACCCTCCATTTTCATCGCTCCATTAGTTGGCACATCCTTCTGCTCCGTATCGAGAGCATCGTCAATTTCCGTCTGCGTGATCGCAGAGCCGGTGGCGGGCACGAGCGGCAGATGACGTTTCGGCTCGGTGCGTGCGTTCAACCGTTGCGCGAGATGCTGGAACAACTCTTTCTGCTCCGGCAATGGCAGCTCATTCACGGCGGATTCGATTTCAGCGAGGGTGCTCACGGTGGGAATATGGCACAGTGGCTCCGCCACGAGCAAGTCTTCGCCATCACCGCGCCTGAATTCACTGCTTCTACACGCTGGCCCTGCTCGGGCGGAAGGAGGAGGCGCGCGCAGGCATCCGGAAATCGGTGGCCCTCAAGGACACCGGGCCGATGCTCAACCGTGCTTGCTACGGGAGCTTCGCGGACCAGCTCCTCTCCAACTGCACGCCGTACGGCTTCGCCTTTTCCTCGGCGGGGATCGGGAGCGCGGTGACATCGAAGGCCATCGCCGGGGCGTAGTTGGCAATCTTCACTGTGCCACCGTCCTGATTCACGCCGAAGAGGCGGTTCACATCATTCATGATTGTATTCTTGCGCTCCACACTCGCGGAGTCGGCGGCTTTCAGCGGCAGCAGCGCCACCGGGATTTTTGGGTCGAGGGAAACATTGCCCTCCACCTTATAGCCGAAATCGTCGGCGATGCTGTCGAGCGCGGGCAGGAGGTATTTGGCATTCGTGCCGAACTTCCCCGCGAAGACGCCCGCGTCTTTCTCGCCCTTGCCGAAGAGCGCGGCATTCATGAAGAACAAATTGCGCCTTAAGGCGAGGCCGGGCATCCGTGCGTTCGGCCAGTCGTGCTGCATCGCGCCGCCGGGATTGAAGGCGAATATGTTATCCTCGATGTTCAACTGCCGCGCGCCGTCCTTGTGATAGAGCGTGACGGCGGAGACATTACTGGACGTGGCGTCGGGGTTGAACGGCCAGTTCAGGAGGAACGTGTTGTGCCGCAGGTTGACCTCTTTCACCGCGTTGCTTTTGTAGCCGATGCCCGCGCCGATTTGCAGGGTCTTGATGGTGTTGATGAAGAAGTTGTTCGTGATGTCCACCACGGTGTTGGCCGATGGCGGGGAAATCGCGGGCTCGAAGGCGCCCTGAGCGCCGTTGATGAAAATGTTGTCGGCGATGACGAGGTGATCGGTCATCAGCAATTCCAAAGTCAGCAGCGGAACCGTGCGCGAACTGGCCTTGAGCAGGCTATTGGTCTTCTGATCGTATTTGTTCGACGGAGCGGCGTCGAACAGCAGTCCGCTGATCACGAGTTCCGCGAGCTGGCTCTGTTTGGACAAATTGAGAATGCCCTGGTTGCGTCCCTCATTGGTGAGCAGGCGCGTGAGCTTCTTGAACGGCTGGCGCGTGGCAAAATCATCCGCGTAGCCGCCGGTGATGCGCAGCGTGGCCTGCGCGTTCTTGATCGGCGGAACGGTGAACATGCCGAGCCCCGCCTTGCCCGCGTAATCGCCGCCTGCGATCAAGACGGTGGCCGTGTTTGCACCGGGCGGGACGAGAAGCTGGGCCGCTTTGTCGAGCGCATTTTGCAGCGTGCGCTCGGCGAAGGCGGACGTGCCGTTCGCTTTCGCCTCGGCAGCGGAGGAGGCCGGCGTGTCCTTGGGCGCGACGTAGATGAAATAGTCTGCGGCCAGAGCGGGTGCGAGGGCGAGCAGGCTCAGACCGGTGCCGAGGAGCAGAGACGCGGGGAATCCGAAACGGCTGGAGGGGAATTGGTTTTTCATACGGATCACTGATCACAGATCCGGAGTCGCTTCACCAGAATTTCCCGAATCCGGCGGAAGGGCCACGGCGCAGCGCGCAATCGCGCGGGGAAAATTCCGCTCGTCAGCGCGGGGTTGCGGCGCAGAGTTCTGCCATGAACCCCTCCCGTCTTTTTGCGCTGTGCCTTGGTCTGATCGCGTTGGCCGTCCGGGCGGAGCCGGGGGCGGTCGAAACCACTCCCAAGCTGGAAAACCTGAACAGCCAAATCAAGGCCAACGCCGAGGACGCGCAGGCTTACGCGAACCGCGGCTACACGCTGGCGCTGCTCGGACGGAAGGACGAGGCGCGCGCGGACATCAAGAAATCAGTGATGATCAAGGACACCGGGCCGATGCACAACCGCGCGGGCTGGGCCTATTTCAACCTGGGTGATTACGCCGAGGCGGTGCGCGAATTTGAGGTGGCGGTGAAGATGAGCGGCTTCAAGTCGCACTATGATTACTATTCGCTCGTGCTCGGCTACTGGGGCACCGGGAAGACGACGAAGGCGCTGGAAAACTACCAGCTCGCGGTGGAGCGCGACCCGCGCTTCGGCGAATACAAGACGCTCGCCGAGCGCACCGCCGAATGGACGCCGCTGGAGCGCCGCGCCATCCACGAGATTTACGTGCTGTGGAGCAAGGCTTGGAAGCCGTGATGCAGACGGTTTGAATTGCCGGGCCTCGGTGCTCCTGAGATTTTCACGGTCATGAAAAAGGAAGAGCCCACTCCCGAGATGGTCGCCTCGGTGGGGCTGATGTCATTCATCGCGGTGCTCGCGGTGCTGCTGGCACTCATCCCGTGGGAGACGCAGGATTTCATCGCTTCATTCGCGGCCACGGAGATGACGACGGTGACGACGCTGCGGACGATGGAAGAGCGCGATGACACGCGAGTCCTGCGCGCATTTGCCGAGGCGAAGCGCACGCAGCGCGTGAATGCGGAACTGGTGACAGAGCCGAACCCGAAGCAGCAGACGCGCGATGCCGTGCTGACGGTGCGGGCGGCGACGAAGGCCGAGACGCTCGCCGGACGCGAGGCGATGGTGAATGCGATGAGGGCGGCGTTTGCGAACGAGGGGCCGGGGGAACTTTTCGACCACGGCAACGCGCCCTACGCGAAGCCGATGCCGAATGCGGCGATGGCGACGATCAAGCGCGTGTGCAACGGGGTCTCCGTGGCCTTCCTGCTCGGCGGGTTGGTGCTGATCGTGAAGCAGTGGCGCCGCCTCCCGCTGCCGAAAGTGGCGATCCTCGGGATTCTCGCCAGCGTCGGGACATTGCTGCTCACCGGCGAGCACGAGGGCGGCGCGATCATCGTGCCGATTTTCCTCGCAGCGTTCCCCATCATCATCATCGCACTGGTGACCCGCATGACGCTGCGCGTGCGCAAGGCGAAGACGTGGGTGGAAGGACGCGCGCGGATCACGAAGTCGAAAGTCGAGATTCAGCGCCATCGCTTCCAAGGCGGCACGACGACGTTGAAGAACAAGGCGGCGGTGGAGTATGATTTTGCCGTGGGAGAAAAGACGATCCACGGCGACCGCATCAGCGTCGGCGACGCGCCCGCGGACAATGTGGACGGGACGATGAAACGCTACCCGGTCGGCGCGAATGCGGCCGTCTTCTACGATCCGGCAAACCCGGAGGACTGCGTGCTCGAACGCGATCCGCCCGCAAGCCTCGGCTGCATCTGGACCGGCACCGCGGTCGTGGTGCTCGTGTATGTGGCGGTGGTCTGGTCGTTTTGGAATAGCCGGAACATCATCACGCACCTCGGCAAGGTGTTCACGACGGTATTTCCGAAGCTGCACCATCCGTTCATCGTGATCGGTGCGGGACTCGCGGGGCTGTTCTGCCTCGCGTCGGGCATCTGGAATCGGCGGCATCAGCGCAAGGCGTTCCCGTGGCTGCCGACGAAGGGCATCATCGTTTCCAGCACCGTGGAATCGTATGTCTCCAGCGCGGGCGACAGCAAATCGCAGAGGACATCTTACAAAGCCGTGATCGAGTTTCGCTACATGGTGGACGGGCAGGAGTATCACAACACCGCTGGCGAATCCGGCGGCTCGCAATCCAGCGCGGAAGCGGAAGTGGCGCGCTGGCCCGAGGGCACGGAAGTGGAGGTTCACTACGACCCGAAAAAGCCGACCGCTTCCGGACTGGAAGTGGACACGGAGATGATGCTCACGGGCCGGCATTCTTTCGTGGTGGCATTCGTGCTACTCGCTGTGGCGATCTACGCAGCTCTGAACTAATTCTGTCCTCCGCTTTTGGGGGGCGCCGCCTGTTCATTCGCTGCGGCAATATCGTCCCCTTGTCACACCGCGGGAGCGCGAGGCGATTCCTCTGCAAGATTTGGAAGCCGTGACGGTGATGGTTTCTGCGCGGCAGGCTCCGACCGCGCACACGCGAATCTCGGGCTAAATGCCTTGGACTACTTTTTCCCGCCGCTTTGCGGCCGGTGAGAAATGCACGCTACTTGCGGGCGGCGTGCTTGCCTTCGCGCACGTCGCGGATGGCGGCATCAATGTGCTTTTCCATCACCTTGTGCTCGTGCTTGTGCGCGGCTGCGATGGCCTCGTTCACTTGGTGAATAGCCTCGACGCGCTCGCCGTGTTTGTTGTGCTTCGCGTCCTCGAGGTCATGCTTCGCCTTTTCGAGGTGCAAGATCGGATGCTTCGCGTGCTTTGCCTCCTCGAGTTGCACGATGGCTTCGCTCATCTCGGGCTGCGCGGTATGCGCAGCGGCGCGGGCGACGAACGGGCGGGCACTGGCGGTGCCGCAAAGTGCGATCGTGGAAACGGCGATGAGGAGGGATTTAATGGATGTTTTCATATTGGGTGTGAGGAGGTTTGTAATCGCGATGTTGTGAAGCGCGTTGCGGCGCAGCAGTCGTCCACATGTAGGATTGCCGCTCGGCGACGCGTTCTACCTGCTGAATAGCGTGCTCCCCGTGACGTGGGACACAAAAATGCATGGCCTTTTCGCCACGGAAAAAAACGGGTTCGCGCGCAGCAGTCCGCGCGGGAAGCATTTCAACGCCCGACGCCCACCGCCCGATGCCCAAGGGAAGAATCCGAACGCGAAGCGCTGCCTGCTTTGGAAGTTGGGCGTTGGGTGTCGGGCGTTGGGCGTTGAGTTTCTCCATGCGCCGACATTTTTCGCCGCCGAGCGAGGCGTCATTTCATGCGATGGTCCCGTTTGCGTTTCCCCTTCATCTGCGCGGGCTCCGCGATAAGATGCCTCTCTCGTGCCTATTTTTTCCGGCATCTTTCGCAATCTCGTCTTCAAGCCCGTCCTTCGTCCGCTCTTCCGGATCCTGACCGGGGCGCTCGCCATCCCGGCGTTCCGATTTCTGCTGCGGAAATTCTGGCGCACAAAAAAGCTCTCGAAGGAAATGGAGCGCGACCTGGAGCAGTGGTTCCGCGGCGCAGTGATTCTCCTCGCGGCGACGGCCAACCTCGAGGATTTCCTCTTCGGCTGGCTGCCGTGGCACAAGAGCGAAGACCCGTGGCTCACGATGCTGCTGCGGCTTCTGCTCGCCGTCGGCGTCATCGAGAGCATGCCGGATCAGGACATCTTCGGCATCGTCCATCCGGGCCCGCCCAAGGCGAAATGGACGAGCCGCAGCGGGCTGAAGGAAATCTGGCGGCGGCGGCGCAAATTCATCCGCGGCTTCTGGATCTTGCACCTCAGGCGCTCGTCCCCCGTCTTCGTGATCATGACCGTCATCTTCGGCGCGGCGGCGGGCACGCGGGAATTTGTCGTCGGCTGGGTTTTCTACGGCCTCGCGGTGACGCAATATCTCATCATCGGTCTCATCACGGAAAGGGATCGCATCGCGGGGCTGCTGGAGAAATTTGACCGGAGCGCGAACGCCATTCGCAAAGAGATCGTCGGAGGCGACGGAGCACCGCCACCGGACGGAACTCCGTCGAATGCGAAAGATCACTGACCCGACGCGGGCACCTGGCTGTTGCTCATCAAATAGGCGATGAGGTGCTTCACGTTTTCCTCGCCGAGCGCGGCCAGCATGCCCTCGGGCATGAAGCTCTGGGCGAGTTGCTGCAATTCGGCAACGTCGGTGCGCTGGATGGCGACGCGCTCGGTGGGCGTCTGCACGGTGATGACCTTTTCGTTCTGCTCGGGAATCACGCCGGTGAGTGTGCGGCCGTCCTTCAGCTTCACGATGGTCATGCGGTAGTCGGCGGGGACCACGGCGTTCGGGTCCACGATATTTTCGAGGAGATAGTTGAGGTTGTGACGGTCGCTGCCGGTGAGTTCCGGGGCGATGGCGGCGCCTTCGCCGTACATCTTGTGGCACGCGGCGCACACGTTGGTGAAGAGCATCCGGCCCTTCGCGGCGTCGGCCTTGGCGAGCGTGTCCGCGGTGAGCAGCGCGCGCCACTTCGCGAGTTCCTGCTTCTTCGCCTCGGGCGTGTCGCGCAGTTCGCCCCAGACGGCGGTGAGTTGCCGGTTCACGTCCGCGGCGCCGAGATGGCGAATCTGCCGGGCTTGGAATGGCGTGATGTCATTGCGCGCCGCCGGATTCTTCGCGGCAAAATCAAGCAGCGCCTTGGCCCATGCGACGCGCGACGCGAGGGTCGTGACATTTGCCGCGCGCCATTCCTGGCTGCGATCCGGCCAATTGTTCAGGAGCGTTTTCGGCACGTCGGCATCGGCGAACTTCGCGAGGCCGAGGCGTGCGGCGGTGCCGAGCACCTTGTCGTTGATCATGCCGCGCGCGATGGCGAAATGCTCGGGCTTCGGATTGCGCAGCAGCGAATCGAACGCGCTACGGCGTGCGTTCGCGTCGCCTCCGGCGTCATTGATGAGCGCGATGATTTCCTCGACGGCGCGTCCGCTGCCGAAGACCAGAGACACGTTGCGCACGAGGTCGGCCTGCGTCGTGCCGGCCGCTTTCGCGAACTCCTCCCAATGCCTCGGCTTCGCGACTTGGCGGAAGCCTTTCAACGCCTCGCTCATCCCGCGCACGATGTCCGCGCGCGTGCTCAAACTTCCATCCTTCAATGCCGCGGCGAGCAGCGCGTCCACGGGGCCGGGTGTCTTTTCGATTTCCTCGGTGAGCCGTCGCGTCACGAGCCGGCGCACCGTGGGAATCTTTGAGGACAGCACAAGCGCGATGGCCTTCTCCGGATGCGCCGTGACCGCGGGCTCGATGCCATACCAAATCATCAGCGGCTGCTGCCGGTCATTCGCATCCTCCGCGTGCGCGGCCAGCGCGGTGGCGAAGGCGAAGCGATCCGCGAGCGGGAGCCGCTGCATGGCGCTCGCCGCGTGCAGGCGCGTGAGGCCGTCACTGCTGTTCGCATCGGCGAGCACTGGCCCCGCCGGTTCCGCCGGCAGGACACCCCGATCAGCGTGGACACGGGCGACCATGCGCGGCCACCAGTTGTTTCCATTGTGCCATGCGTCCGAGGCTTCTTCCCCCAGCGACACACCACCCATCTTGGAAAGATCAAACGTCCGCGCCGGCTGCTTTTCGCCGTACGAGATTTTGTAAATGCGCCCGCTCGTTCGATGCACGCCGTCGCTGTCGTGGCACTCGCCCGCGTCGCTCCAGTCGAGGACGAATACGCTGCCATCCGGCCCCGTGCTGAGATCGATCCCGCGAAACCATTGGTCCTTCGACTTCATGAAATCCGCGCCGTGCCTCGCCACGTAGCCGCAGCCTTCGCGCTCGAGGATGTCCATGTTGATCCGGTTCCCGTGCAGATTGCACGTGAAGAGCTTCCCTGCGTATTCCTTCGGCCACGAGCCGCCGTTGTAAATCACGCAGCCCACCTGCGCATGGCCCCCGCCGAGTTCGTCCGTCTTGCTGCTCACGCCCTTCTTCACGTCGGCCCATTTTTCGTTGCCGTGATCAAAGTGATAGTGATCCGCAGTCTGCGGGATCGTCTCGTACACATGCGGGTTCAGGTGCGTGCCAAACATCCGGTCGTAGTACGCGCCGGGGATGCCATGCCAGAGATGCCCGATGACCGTGTTGATCCAAAACATTTCGCCATTCGCGTCCCAGTCGTGGCCCCACGAGTTCGTGCCGCCATTCAGCACGACCTCGAATTTCCTCGTGATGGGATGGTATCGGAAAATGCCGCAGTTCATCCGCGTGCGATCCTTTTCCGCAGTGCCGGGCGCGCCGATGGACGAGGTGTCCGTGATGCCGTGGCGTCCGTAGAGCCAGCCATCCGGCCCCCAGCGCAAGCCGTTCACGATATTGTGGCCGATAGTCTTGAAATTGAATCCGTCGAGCAGCACCTCTGGCGGCCCGTCCGGCACGTCGTCACCATTTTTGTCCGGGAGGAAAAGGAGGTTCGGCGCGCAGAGCGCATACACCCCGCCATGGCCGAGCTCGATGCTCGTGAGCCGCACGCCTTCGTCCCAGAAGACCGTGCGCTTGTCGAAATGCCCCGTGTTCTTCGTGTCCTCGAAGATCACGATGCGGTCGCGCAGGTTCGTGTTCCAGCGCCCCGGATTCTCCGCGTAAGTATAGCACTCCGCGACCCACAGCCGCCCGCGCGCATCCCAAGCCATCGCGATCGGCTGCTGCACGTCAGGCTCCGCGGCGAAGACCTGGCACTTGAATCCCGGCGGCAGCACCATCGTCCGCGCCGCCTCCTCCGCCGGCATCGGCCCGCCCGGCGTCTTCTCCGTGTTGAAAATCGCGGGGAACTCCGCCGCCGCAGCCGTCGCAAAGATGATGCACGAGAGCGAGCCGAGGATCAGGGGGAGCCGGGGAAAGAAAGGACGATTCATGAGGTGGGGACGTAATCTGCGAGCCGGTGAGAATGCGGGGCACGGCGCAATTCTCCAGCACATCTTTGCAGGTGGACGCCACTTCACCCAACCCGTGCGTCCACAATCGCGCAGAACGCATTTTTCCACCAATCCGGTGCGGACCCCGGTGCGCGAGGTGATGGTCGCTCACGGCTGGTTCTTGCGCGAACGCTACCGCACCCTCCACGAACCCGGCGACACACCCCTCCGCACCGCATAAGCTATGCCCGTAAAATCGGTACGCTCGTCTTCCTCCTCCCCCTAAACCTCAGCCTCGACGCCAAAGAGCGCCAGTGGGGCAGACGTTTGGAGGCATGACAGACAACACCGTATTTCTTCAACATCGGATTGCTGCAACAGTCACGTCACTCTGTGCCGCCTTTCTGCCGAAGCAGGACCACAATCGCGTCGCGATGCCATTGTTTGGCCCGGGTGAGCGGAGTGCGTTTGATGTCGTCACGCGCGTTCACCTGGGCACCTTTGGCCAACAGCAGGTTGACCGCGTCGGCGCAACCTTCCTGTGCGGCGAGGTGCAGCGGAGTGGGGCCGCCTTTGGACT
>JANXZI010000248.1 GCA_025355595.1 Spartobacteria bacterium | reverse complement strand
TGCCGGCGGCAACCCTGGTGTGCACATCCAGATTATTCTGGCGGCACAGCTCCTGAAGGGGCAGGCCGTACTGCCGGGCAATGGTGGACAGATTTTCATTTTTTTTGACAATATGATAGCGCACAGCTGGTATGCTCTGCGCGGGCTTTGGCGCCGGACGAGCGACCGCAGCAGGCTGGCCCGCCGGTTGCGGCGGCTGTTCGATCAGCACGAGGGCATATTCCGTGTCGCTTTTTTTAACGGTACGGTACTTGCCGCCCTCAGGCGCCTGCGGCAGGAAAGCTGGACCGGGCTTTGCCTTTGGCGCTTTGTTTTCAGCCGCAGGTTCCCCCTGCCCGCCTGCCGCGTGCGGCAGGCGGGGCTGCTGCATGGGCTGTTTATTTTCCTCCTGCTGTGAAGCTGCGGGGGCTTGTGCAGCCTGCGCCGCAGGGGCTGCTGGCTTGCGCGGCTTTGCGGCAAGATAGGAGGTTACGGTTTCGGCAACGGTCTTCACAAAACGGTTTTGAAACTCCCGGCTTTTTAGCATCTTTTCCCGGTCCGGCGAGCTGATAAAATCCGTTTCAATAAGCACGGAGGGAGTATCCGGCGCCCGCAGCACGGCAAAATTCGCCGTGTGGATTCCGCGCGATGAAGCGCCGGGAATCGCGGCGACCTGGTTGAGAATGCTCCGCGCGATCTGCGCCGAGCACGGTGAAGTGTAATAGACCTCCGTTCCGTGGATGCCCGAGCGCCGCGTGTCGTTGAAATGCACGCTCACGAAAATCACATTGCTCTGCCGGTTCGAGATCGCCGCACGCGTGGCGAGCGGGATGAATGTGTCGTCACTGCGCGTCAGCACCGTGTGGAAACCCGCCGACTGCACGCGCGGCTTCAGCCGCATCACCACATCGAGCGTCGCATCCTTCTCGCGTCCCGCGTAGCGCGAGGTCGTCCCGCTGTCGTGCCCGCCGTGCCCGGCATCGAGCACCACGCCGGAGAAAGTCCGGCTCGTGTCCTTCACGCCGCCCGCGCAGCCGGAGAAAATGCACGCCGCCACGCACACGGCCAGCAGCGCGAACACGCGACACACCTTGCCATGCACTGCGGGTTCGCGGAAGACTGCTGGGATGTTTTTCATGTCAAAGTTTGCATGGTGCCAAGTAGCGGCACTTCTCGTCCCATCGTCGTTCCTGTGTCAAGCAGCCGACTCGCCAAATCCCACACCCAATACGCCCGTGGCCTCCAAGACGCAATTTACCAATCGGCTCGCGAAGGAAAAATCCCCCTACCTTCTCCAGCACCAGCACAACCCCGTGAACTGGATGCCGTGGGGCGTCGAGGCTTTCGCTCGCGCGAAAAAAGAGGGCAAGCCTATCTTTCTTAGCATCGGCTATTCCACATGCCACTGGTGCCACGTCATGGCGCACGAGTCCTTCGAGGACGAGACGACCGCGAAATACATGAACGAGAATTTCGTCTGCATCAAAGTGGATCGCGAGGAGCGGCCCGACGTGGACAAAGTGTACATGACCTTCGTGCAGGCCACGACCGGCAGCGGCGGCTGGCCGATGAGCGTGTGGCTCACGCCCGATCTGAAGCCCTTCATCGGCGGCACGTATTTCCCGCCGCAGGATCGCGGCGGACGCCCGAGTTTCCGGAATATCCTCACGCGGATCGCCGACGGCTGGAAAAATGATCGCGACAGCATCGTGAAGCACGGCGACGAGGTCGCCAAGCAGCTCAACGAGATGGCTGCCGGCGAGGCCTCCGCCGCGGAAAAGCCGGGGCGTGCAAGCCTCTACGGCGCGCTCGGTCAGCTCGTGAAACGCTTCGACGCCGAGCATGGCGGCTTCGGCACCTCTCCGAAATTTCCGCAGCCGAGCATCATGAATTTTCTCCTGCGCATGTCCGTCCGCCGCGGCCTCGGCGCGACAGCCGAGAGCGAGGAAACCGACCGCGGGCGATCAAGGAAGATGGCGCTTTTCACCCTCGAAAAAATGGCGGCGGGCGGCATGCATGATCACGTCGGCGGCGGCTTCCACCGGTACTCGGTGGACACGTACTGGCACATCCCGCACTTCGAGAAAATGCTCTACGATCAGGCGCAGCTTTCGCGCGCGTACGTGGACGCATTCCAGCTCACGCACGATGCGCGCTGGGAAAAAATCGCGCGCGACGTGCTCGACTACGTGCTCCGCGACATGGCGGACAAGGACGGCGGATTTTATTCCGCCGAGGATGCCGACTCGCTGCTCGCACACGGCAAGCCCGAGCACGGCGAAGGCGCATTCTACGTCTGGACACAGACGGAAATCGAATCGCTGCTCGGTGCCGAGGCTGCCTTGTTCAAGAAATTCTACGGCGTGGAAACCGTCGGCAATGCGCCCGTCGGCAGCGATCCGATGAAGGAATTCACCGGCAAAAATACGCTCATCCAGCGGCTCACCGTTTCCGCCGCGGCGAAGGAATTCAAAAAGTCCGAGGCCGAAATCGAGGCATCGCTCGCCGCATCGCGCACAAAACTTTTCACCGAGCGAGCGAAGCGTCCAAAGCCGCATCTCGACGACAAAATCATCACCGCATGGAACGGCCTGATGATCTCCGCGCTCGCACGCGCAGCGCAGGCGCTCGACGAACCGCGCTACCTCGCCGCCGCGCAGCGCAGCGCGAAGTTCCTCCGCGAAAATCTGTGGCGCGACGGCGCGCTCATCCGCAGCTTCCGCCACGGCCCCGCAAACGTCGCCGCGTTTGCTGACGACTACGCCGCGCTCATCGCCGGCCTGCTCGATCTCTACGAGGCGGACTTCGACACCGCATGGCTGCAATGGGCCGGTGAATTGCAGGCGAAGATGGACGCTCAGTTTTACGACAAGGAACATGGCGGATATTTCCAGACCGCACCGGGAGCAGCGGACATCCTCTTCCGGACGAAGGAAGACTACGACGGCGCAGAGCCCGCACCCAGCAGCCTCGCCGCGGCGAATCTCCTGCGCCTCGCACAGCTCACCGACTCGAAGGACTTCCGCGAGCGCGCGGACAGGACGATCGCCAGCGCAGCCACCCAGCTCGACCGCCTGCCCAGCGCGATGACGCAGATGCTCTGCGCCGTGGACGCCTCGCTCGCAAAGCCGCGCCAGATCGTCATTGCCGGCAAACCCGATGCCGCCGACACGAAGGCGCTGCTCCGTGAAGTGCGCGCCGTCTTTTCGCCGAATCAGATCTTGCTGCTCGCCGACGGCGCGGAAAATCAGAAATGGCTCGGAGCAAAGCTGGAATTCTTCCGCAGCGTGACAACCGTGGACGGCATGGCCACGGCATACGTCTGCGAAAATTTCACCTGCCAGGCACCCGTGACCGATCCTGTGAAACTGCGGCAACTGCTGGCGCACTGATTCATCTGGGCACAAGGAGCAGGACAGCGTGCGCCGGGTAGCGTGGGCGTCCTCGCCTTCCGTCCGACGCATCCGCGCCGGACATCGGGCGTGGCCCGATGCGAGTTTCGAAAAGAGCCCCGTCCATTCCTGATGTTTCCGGGCAGGCCAATCGCGCATCCTCCCCCGTGCATACCGCGCGCTCGATTTACTGAATAGCTGCACCGATGCCACGTCAATCACTGGCGAACGGCTGACCTTGCGCTGGCACTCCCGCTGGTGCAAAAAGTCAGCCCCACATACAACCAAAAACAACCCATGAAAAAACTCCTCCTCGCACTCCTCGCACTCCC
>JANXZI010000292.1 GCA_025355595.1 Spartobacteria bacterium | reverse complement strand
CATCTCGCAATCGGGGAGATGGACGAGGCGCGCGCGGTCCTCGCGGCGGCGTGCGCCGGCACGGGCGAATCACTGGAGTCGCCGGTGTACGGTGCGATGCGCGATCTGTATTTTCTGCTCGCGCAGGATCAGCGTGCGGCGTTCGTCCGCGAGCGGCTGCGATCTGCGGACGAAGGGACGGTGCATGGCCTGCAAGTGAGGACGCTCCTTTTTGCGCTCGAAGGTCGGCATGGCGATGCGCGCGCCGCGCTGTCGCGACTGCTGGCGATGCGTCCCGCCGGCCCGGCGGCGCAGGACGAGGGGAATTCGGCGCTGCGCGAGTGGAGCTTTGCGCACGGCACCGCGGCGCAACTCGCGGAGTGGAAGCTGCCGGAACTCGCGCGCCACGCGCTCGATGTGGCACTCGCGGACGCGGGGCTGCGCGCGTTGCAGGAGGAGCAGGGCGTGCGCATGGGCGCAGCGAAGATTGGCGCACACGGCGGCGAGTGGAGCACGCGCCCCGTTCTGCATGAGGCGCTGTTGCGCGGGCGCGCGCAGCGGGATGCGCTCGCATTTCTCGCGGGCGGTGCGATCGAGCGGCAGGCAATGCTCGTGAAGTTGCAGGATGCCGGTGCGCGGGTGCGATTCGCGGAGGCGCTCGAATCAGTCGGTGGCGCTGCCCATGCGGTGTCGGTCTGGAAGATGGGATGGGAAAGCGATCCGCTGCATCCGGGCACGCTGCGCCAAGTGGTGGATGCCTCGCGCAACGCGGGCGATGCAGCGACGGACGAAGCCGTTCGGCGGCGGTGCATCGAGCAGCGGATCAATCCTGGCAACGACACCACGCTGCGTGAGTTTGCGCTGGAACTGGCGGAACTGTTGGAAGCACGCGGTGCGGCGGACGAGGCTCTCGCAGTGCTCGAAAATGCGGTGGAGCGGAATCCCGAGGAGCTGCGGCTGCTGATGCGCGAGGCGCTGCTACTCGAACGATGCAGCAGGGCGGAGGACGCCGCACCCGTGTGGAAAAGGATGATCGGCAGCGACGCTGGCAGCGCGCCCGCGCGACGCGCGCTGGCGAGCGTGCTGGAGCGGCGCGGAAAATTTGCAGACGCCATCGAGGCACGGAACCGTTCGGGGCCTTCCGGCGATCTCTCGCTGCCGGAGCTGTTCTGCAAGGCCGGCCGCACGGACGAAGCGCTCGTGGCGCTCTCGCGTCTCGCGGGCAGCAGCGCGGTGCAGGCGGCGATGGCGGCGGCGGAAGTCCTCGCACTGAATCGCGAGGGTGCGCTCGCCCGCAGCGTGCTCGTGGCCGCGGCTGCAAAGACGACGGAGCCACTCGCGCTGATGCAGGTCCGCTCGCTGTTGCTCACGATTCCCGGATTTCCGCCATCGCCGATTTTTCGCACGCGGATGCAGGAGCGGATGCGCGAGGCGGTGCGGGAGCATCCGGAACTCGCGAACGGGTATTTTCAATTTTTCGAGCACTACGCACACCGGCTCGGAATCGCGGAGGAGTGGAAGCGTGAACTCGAAGCCGCATGGCGTGCGGGTGCGGGCGACAGTGACTCCGGTCTCATGCTGCTCCGGCGTGCGTGCGGGGCTGATGATGCGGATGCCGCTCGGCAGATATGCACGGTGCTGCTCGGGAGGGCGGATGTTTCCGAAAGAATGCTCGACGAACTCGCGACCGTCGCGCGCGGGAAGCGGCGTCCAGATTTGCAGTTGCTCGTGGCCGAACGCGCGGCGCGGGAAGGATGGCCTTCCGCGGATGCGTTGTTTGAATGGGTGAGACTGCTTGCCGCGACCGACTCCCGTGATCGCGCTGCGGAGGTGCTCCGGCAGCACGCGTGGCTGGCGGGATTCAGCGGCGGTGCAGAGGCGCTGGGACGCGCGTGGCTCGGAGTCGGCGACACCGCGCAGGCGCGTGAATTTGTTTCGCTGGCGATGAGGCAGGGCGGGCCGTCGCCCGCGCCGTCCGTGCTCGTGGCGATGGCGCGCGTGCATGTTGCCGAGAACAATTTTCGTGCGGCGGGGCTGCTCATGCGGCGTGCATTTGCGGAGCCGGTGTGCCATGAATATGCGGCGCTCGCGGAGTATCTCGACGCAGTCGGCGAACTCACGCGCTGGCAAGACGTGGCTGCGGAATTCGGGCTCGCGTCGCGCGCGGTGCATGAGCTGGCGCTCGCGATTTTTTCGCAGCACGAGAAGCATGGCCGCGTGCGCGAGGCGCTGGCGCTCGTCGCGGAGCTGCCGGCGCTGGTGAGCATGGCGGATGATTCGGGGACGAACGCCGAAGCTGTGCCGCGCGTGGACTGCGCGCGACTCCGGCGCGCGGCCGTGAGATCGGGTGAGTTTGAAAAATGCGCGCAACTTTTTGAACAGCCTGCCGTGTCGCGCCTGCCGGAAGCGGCTGCGGAGAACGAGGCGCTGCATGCCGCATGGGCAGGGCACCGCGGAGATGCGGAGACGCAACTGCGACACGCAGAGCGCGCGACGGAACTGCGTCCCGTGTCGTGGGAACTTGCGCGGCGGGCAGCGGAGCTTCGCATGGCCCGAGGTGAGGCGGCGCAGGCGAAGGCGGTGATTGGGCGATTTCTCTCGGTCTCGCCATCGGCATCGGAGCGCGAGGCCGCGTTCGATCTTTGGGAAAAGGCGAACGATGCCGCGCAACGCTGAAAGTGCCTGATTTACGTTGGCGACGCGGTATGGCGGTCGAGGGCCACGTCTATTTCCTCGGAGGTGAATCCGGCAATTCCGCCGGGATCCACGGCGTGGCGCGGCCCGTCGTCTCGGTGCGCACGGCCTTCACCTGATCGGGGGAGATCGCGGAAGATTGTGCGCCGTATTGCTGACGGACGAAACTCAGTACGTCCGCGATCTGCTCGTCGCTCAGTCCGCCGAGCGCGGGCATCGGGACCGCATTTGGGCCGCTGCCGAATTGCTGCCCGGCCACGGTCACCGGGCCGCTGAGACCGTGCAGCACGACCTTGATCAGCCGCGCCGCGTCCCCGCGCACCCACTCGCTGCCCGCGAGCGGCGGATAGACTCCCGGCAGGCCCTTGCCCTCGGGCTGATGGCACGCGAGGCAGGTCATCTCGTAAAGATTCTCGCCGCGCGACGGAACTTTCCTCGGCGTGCCGGCGAGCTTGCGCAGGTAGTCGCCCTGCGCGGGCGTGGCGAAATTGATCCGGTTCGCCGCAAGCAACGGCGACCACTGCGGCTCGAGTGCACGGACGCTTTGCCGCATGGCGTAGTCGAGAAATGGATCGCGCGCGGCATCCACAGCCTGCACGACGACCTCCACCGACTGGGGGCTTTGCACGTAGCTTGCAGCCACCACCGCTTCGAGCCGCACGCGGGCGTTCTCGTCGCGCACGCGATCACGCAGCAGGGCGAGCGGCGCGGGCAGCTTGTCCGCCCACGCGCCGACGACCCGCGTGCCGTATGCGCGCACGCGCGGGTCTTTCGCCGCGAGCAGCTTCGCGAGCAATTCCGGTCGCACCACCTCGTGCGCCTCGAAGACGCCGATCAATTCCAACAGCACGCGCTCATCTTCGGGCGTTGGGTTCGTCAGCTTCGCCGCGAACACATCGGCGGCCTTGAGCACGGCGTCAGTCGGCGTGTCAAAGAGCAGGCGCTTCGCCTGATAGCGCGTCCAGCGCTCGGGCGAGCGGAGTTGTTCGAGCAGTTCGGCGGGCTTCATCGCGGCGAGATTCGGCTGCTTCACCGGCGCGCGGCCTTTTGCCGAGATGCGCCAGATGCGACCATGCGCCTTGTCGCGCCGCGGGTCCGCGTAGCTTGCCTGATAGTGGCCGATGATCGGGTTGTACCAGTCGGCGACATAGATCGCGCCATCCGGCCCCACGCTCACATCCACGGGGCGGAACGCGGCATTCGATGACTTCAGCAGCTTCGGCAACTGCGTCGTCTTAAAACCCGAGCCCGCATTTTCAAAGCGATGCAGTTCGACGACCGCGCCGAAGTAACCGCCGATCAGTGCGCAACCTTGGATGTCGTCCGGCAGCGCGCGGGTGCCGATGATGTCGAGCGACGTTGTCTTTGGCGATGTGTCGAAAAGCGGCCCGACGGAATGATACTGCTCCGGCGAATTCGCATACGACTTGTCCGCCGAAGACGCCGAACTGCTGCCCGATGGACTCGCGCCACGCACCATGCCGGGCACGGTCCAGTAGCCCTGCGGACGATCGCCGGATTTGTGAAACACCTGGCCGTAGTCATCGAACGCAACGCCCCAGCAATTCGCGCCCGCCATGCCGCCGCCGAAAAATCCCTCGAGCCGCATCGTCTGCGGCCGCAGGCGCCACACCGCCGCGCGATCCAGCCGCGCGATACCCCACGGCGACTCGACGCGTGAAAAAGCGTGCAGCCCCTGCGTGAACCACAGGCTGCCGTCCGGGCCGTGGCAGATGCTGTTGATGAGCTGATGCGTGTCGCCGATGCCGAAGCCGCTGAAGATCACCTGCCGCTTGTCGGCCTTCCCATCGCCATCCGTGTCGCGCAGCAGCACGAGCTGATCGAAGTCGCACACGTAAAGTCCGCCCGATCCCGGTTCGAGACCCTGCACCATCGTCAGCCCTTCCGCGAAGCGGGTGGACTTGTCGGCCTTCCCGTCGCCATTCGTGTCTTCGAGCATCACGATATAATCGGAACGCCGCGACGTAGATTGCGTCTGCGGATACGTCGGCGAGCAGGCGACGAAGAGCCGGCCCTTTTCATCCCACGCGATCTGCGTCGGCTTCACCACGCCGTCGCGCTCCGAGGCGAAGACACTCACCTCGTAGCCGTCGGCGACAGTGAAAGTGGCGAGCTCTTCCTCGGGCGTGAGCGCCGTTGGTGAGTCGCCCACATTCGCCGGCGCGGGCAATGCGAGAACTGCGGGCGCTTCTCCCAACGCGAGCGCGTGGATGCGCGCATCCGCCGCGGTCACGAGCGGGCGATGCCGTTCGAATGCTTCCTTCAGCGACGGCTCCGTGCCGCCCGCCTTGCCGAACATCTGGTTCACACGATCGCCATAGACGAAGGACCAGTTGGCCGGCCGCCAGCAGTCGAACCACAGCTCGTTCTTCTGCACGATGGCCGCACGAAGCGCAGCCCATTCGTCCGAAGAGTTCACTCTCGCACCGAGCGACTTCGCGACGATGGCCGCGACCTCGGCAAGCCCGGACTCTGTGAGATGAATGCCGTCCTCCGTCAGTCGCGCATCATTCCGGCCTCGCCTGCTCACCGCCGAAAAAAGATCCACGAACACCGCGCCGCGCGCCTTCGCGATTTCGCGCACGGCGTTCGCGTAGGCCGCGACATCGGCGTTGCGCAGCGTGAGATCCGGCGCGTGCGCAGCGAATGGCTTCTCAAACGGCATCGGCGACACCAGCACCATGCGGCGCGTGCGCGCGGCAAATTGATCCAGCAGGCGATGATACGCGGTGGAAAATTCCGCGATGCGCGCGGTGCCATCGAGCGCCTCCATCTGCCCGAACTGCGCGATGATCACCGTCGCGCCGGTGGTCTCCAGTTGCTTCGCCCATGAGCCGAAATTCAAATCGCGCCATTGCTCATACACCGTGTCCGCCTCCCAGGCCATCGAGCGGAAGAGCGGGCGCTTCCGCGCATGGCCCGCGGCGAGCAACGACTCGACGTGCCCGGATTTTTGATCGCGCACGAGATTCTCCTGCCCTGCGAAAACGATCACCTCGTGTTCGCCGAGTGCAAACTTCGCATTTGCAAACGGCCCAAGCGGAACACCGGGCTGCGCATCGCCGAAGCGCCCGAGCACCTCGGCTTCCGACGGCACCACCGAGTCCGGCAGCGGCTCGATCGTGATGTTGCGATACGCAATCTCCGCCTTCGAGTTGCCATGAATCTGCAGGCCGATGACACCCGTGTCCTCGATGCCCTTCTCGCGCTCGACCCAGCTCACCGTGCGCTGCCCATTCAGGAAAATCGTGATTTGCTGTCCGGCGGCGACGACCTCGTAGGTGTTCCAATCCCCCGGCTTCTCCTGCGTCTCCACGATCGTCTTGTCGGCCTGCGCAAGCACCTTGTTCCGCCGCGATTCATCATAGAGGCAGCCCGAATACCCGGCCCCGATGTCCGCCTGATAGCCCGACATTTCATTCGCTGGTTTCGCGATCCGCTTGCTGCGGAATTGCACCCCGCCATTCACAAAGCCCTCCTTGCCCACCAGCTTGTATTCGAGACGCAGATGGAAATTCTTGTAGCTCTTCGTCGTCGCGAGAAACTCATTGCGCGGGTTGCCTTCGAGCGAGCCGCCGACGATCGCGCCATCCACGATACGCCACACTTTCGCAGTCTCCCCTTCCCAGCCGGTGAACGACTTGCCATCGAAGAGCGGCACCGGTGCGGCGACGGTCACAAATGCGAGGACGAGGATCAGCAGACACGAATAAAATGAACGCATGGGGGAAAGTATCGGGCACTTGTTCACGAAGGACACGCGGGAATTCCCGGTTGAAGCCGGGACGGCGCTCGTCCTTGGCGATGGATTGGCAGGTGGCGAAGTAGAGTTCGCGGCTGAACTTCATGACGAGAAAATTGCCGTCGGCGGGTCTCTCGTATGCGGGCTTCGCTTCGACGACGGCGAGCACCATGTCGCGCGTGATGCGCAGAAGGCAGTCGGTGCACTCGCGCACGCGGCGCATGGCACGGTTGCCCTGCACGACGGTGCGGCCATCGGTGAACGCGCGCTGCTCGGCAATCTGCTCGTCGCTCCAGCCCGCAGCGTAAAGCTTCGGGAGGACGAGCGTGCGGCAGGTGTCGGCTTCGGTGGGCATGTGAAACACTATTCCTGCCGTCTGGGGACTGTGCCGTTCATGGCGAGTGAAAGCAGGAACGGACCCATTGCTCAAGGCCGCCACGCAGAGAATGCGGAATGGCGAGGCGGTCAGTGCGCTCCCTGGATGATTCGGAAGTGAGATGCGGAGGGCGCCCTCGCATCCGAAGGCCCGGCGACAAACGCTCAAAGGAAACATCGTCGCGCGGCATGATAGGCAGACACTTTCCACCCGCCCCCAACCGTGAAATCTCAACCTCAGACCTGCCAAGGCATCGGTCGCCGGAACTTCCTGAAGGCGGGTGTGCTGGGCTTTGGCGGGCTGACTCTGGCGGACATGCTGCGCGGTGAGGATGCGGCGGGGATTCGGTCGTCGAACAAGGCGATCATCAACATCCACCTCGATGGCGGGCCGCCGCAGATGGACCTCATTGATCCAAAGCCGGACGCGCCGTCGGAGATTCGCGGCGAGTTTGGATCCATCCGCACGAAGATTCCCGGCTTTCACGTCACGGAGCTGTTGCCGAGGCTCGCGGCGAATGCGGGCAAGTATGCGTTCCTCCGTTCGCTCGTCGGTGCGGATGGGAAGCACGATGCGTTTCAGTGCCAGTCGGGCTTCACGGAAAAGGATCTCGTGAATGTCGGCGGACGCCCCGCGATGGGCTGCGTGGTGAACAAGCTGCTCGGGAATTCAAAGGACACCGCGCCGCTTTTCGTGGACCTCATGCAGGGCCGGCCATTCGTGCGCAACAGCGCGCGGCCCGGCTTCCTCGGCGGGGCGACCTCCGCGTATCGCCCGGACATCTCGCAGCTTTTCCCCCTCGCGCTCTCGGTCGGCATGAAGGCGGAACTCGAGCAGAAAAGCTTCGGCCGCAGCGACAGCCTCGCGCTCTCGGACGGCCTCACCGTACGCAGGCTGGAGGATCGCGTGGGCCTGCTGCGCGATCTCGACACGCTGCGGCGCGAGGTGGATGCGAGCGGCGCGATGGATGCGCTCGACAAATTCACGCAGCTCTCGATGGGCATCCTGACCTCGGGGAAATTTGCCGACGCGCTCGATCTCGCGAAGGAAGACGCGAGTGTGCTCGCCCGCTACACACCGCGGATCGCGATGCCCGAGATGCGCGAGACGATGGAGAGCCCGAAGTGCGCGCAGAAATTCCTGCTCGCGCGCAGGCTTGTCGAGGCGGGCGTGCGCTGCGTGAGCCTGAGCATCGGCGACTTCGACACGCACGAGGATAATTTCACACGGATGCGCTACCTCGGGCCGCTGCTCGATCACGCGCTCGACACGCTTGTCACCGATCTCGACGAGCGTGGGATGCTGAACGATGTGATGATCATCGTCTGGGGCGAATTCGGCCGCTCGCCAAAAATCAACGCCAAGGCCGGTCGCGAGCACTGGCCGCAAGTCGCGATGGGAATCATGGCCGGCGGCGGGCTGAAAACGGGCCAGGTGATCGGCAGCACGGATCGCTACGCCGCGGATGTCGCCTCGCGTCCGGTGCATTACCAGGATGTGTTCGCGACGCTCTACCGGCATCTCGGCATTGATGCCCGCAGCGAGACGATCATGGACACGACCGGGCGTCCGCACACGCTCGTGGACGTGGGGCGGCCGATCGAAGAGCTGATCTGATCTGCTCTTCGGAGATCGCATAAGAACCAAAGGATTTGCTTGCCAAGTCCACCGCATTTCGCTTTTCCCGCAAAGCGTGCGGTGACACCGCAGCTCGGTTCGACAACCTTCACCCCCAAAACACCCAAGGTTCGCGATGAAAACTCTCGCCGTTCTCCTCTCGCCGTTTTTTTGGCGTGAACGCCAGCCGGCATTTCTAGCTCGCCTGCGCCGGCGGCTCCGGCACGCGTGGCTGCTCCACTTCTGCCTCATCTTCTCGATGCTCGTCCTGCCCGCGGGCCGGGGCGTGCGTGCGGATGAGGATGGTGGGGATGGTTCGGGTGATCCGCGGGGCGTGCGCAATTTCATCGGCATCGAGAGCGCGACCTTGATCTCCATGTCGGCTCCGAATGGCACGTCGGGGTTCGATCCCGGCACCGCCTGCCCGGTGGGTGCGCATGTGGACCGGTGGAGCCGTGACAAGTACCAGTGGTCCATCTCCGGCGAAGTCGAATACGAGAACGAGCAGACGGTGCCGGTGACGTGGGAGGCAGTTTCCTTCAACGCAAGTCCCGGCGGCGGTGGCGCGATCCTGAGTGCCGACGGCAGCACCGACGGCATGGGGAATGCCGGCGCGGTCTTTCAAATGGGCACGGCGGATTCGGATGTGACGGTATCCGTCGCCGACGCTTCCGGATCGCTCACCTTCTCGCCAGCGCCGGAGGACTGGCGCCCGCTCTACGACCAGGCGTACATCTCCGCCTCGCTCTCCTCGCCGGATACCACCTACGATGTCCTCCCCGGCGATACGCGGCAGGTGGATGTGCTGGTGGATCTCACCACCTGGACGGTCTTTTACAGCACGTACGACAGCACGAGAACCAAGACGGATAACTTCGCCACCTCCCGGATCGGCGGCGCCATCGTCACCTGGTCGGCCACAGGGGACAGCGGCGTCGAAAACATTCCCACGGCAACGTCGCCGACCTCCGACACGGAGCCCGACAAAGGCCGCGCGTCCACGACCTTCACGATGGGAAGCAGCGCCTCGACGGTGCGGGCGGATGTGTCGTTTGCCGGCACCGAATCCACCTACGCCGAACTCATCTTCACTCCGGATCTGAGCGAGCATTGGCAGCAGACCGGAACCGGGTACAGGGTGAACAGCCTTTCCCTCGACGTCGCCGGGGGCCAGGGATCGCTCCTGCCCAATGACCAGCGCACGGTGATTGCGAGTGTCACTTGGGACTTCTACGAGACATGGGAGAGCGACTGGCATAACAGCGAGGAGCGCAACCACCAGACCATCCCCGCGACTGCGGAGACCGTCGCATTCAGCAGAACCAGCGGCGATGGGACGCTCTCCAGCGACAGCGTGGCCACGGATGGCAGCGGCAATGCGAGCACCCTCTTCACGATGCACAACGAAGCCTCACGCGTGCAGGCAGACGTCGGCGGGCTCACGGCCACGGTAGATTTCGGCCTCGAGCCGGAGGTCTGGACGCTCACGGGCACGAAGTTCACCCCCACGTCGTTCAACCTTTCCGCCAGCAAGGAGACCGACCTCTATCCCGCTGAGGCAGGCTCCGTCACCGCCACGGCCTATGGCGACTTTTACGACATCAAGACGAGCAACTATGGCGGCTACCAGGAGATCTACACCGGCACCGGTTACGCGAACAATCTCGACATCACATTCGCCGTGGACAATGGCGACATCCAGCTCTGGTCCGGACTCGGCACTACGTCCGGCGGCAGCGCCAGCGTCGGCTTCACGATGGGCGGCAGCGACGCCATGATCCGCGCAACCACGCCGGATGGCAGCTATGCGACGATCGCCATTTACGCTCATGTCCCCCAGTGGAGCTACGTAACCTATACGACCATCACCACCACGCTGGATGCGCTGGAAGGATCGAGTTCCGTCCCGGAAGGTGCCACGCGCACGCTCGTCGCGCACGTCACGTTTGACAGCCAGACGTACCTGGTCAACGACTTAGGTTACTTTGAGCTGGTCAGCCAGTCCGGCGGTGCGGCCGTCAACGCCAGCGTCGCCTTCTCCGTGACATCCGGCGATGGCTCCGTGTGGCCGCCCTCTCCACCTTACACCGTCTCCACGGATTGGAATGGCAACGCCACCGCCAGCTTCACGATGGGGGCGGAGGACGGCCAGGTGCAGGCCGATGCCAACTATGCGGGCGCGTCCTCCTCAGGCACGCTGAATTTCTCCGTTGCGCCGTTCTATCACGATCACTACGAATATGCGCTGGAACTCGCCCTCAGCGCAGACCCCGCCCAAGTGTCCGGCAGCGGCGCGATGGAAGGCTCGCAGATCACCACCAACATGACTTCCGCCGTCACGCTGGTGACCTCGGATTACTACACCAATGGCATCACGATGGTGCTCTGGAGCCAGAGCGGCAGCCCTGCAGGCGGTGCCAGCCTGAATTTCAGCGCCTCCGGCACGGCGATGATGGACGTGTCCAGCGCCTCCACCGAAG
>JANXZI010000169.1 GCA_025355595.1 Spartobacteria bacterium | reverse complement strand
GCCGCGGCTTGCGCGCGCAGCGCACGGCATTACGGTTGCGCGCATGAAAACGCCGCTCTGCATCGCCATCGCGACCGCCCTCCTCGTGCCCGCGCAGGCGTGCATCAATATTTCCGACGTGAATCTCGCCGGCAAGAAAATGGAATTTGGCGAGGAACTCGCGTGGGCGTCGAAAGCCTCGCTGCTGCCGCAGCGCGCGAACACCGTGTCCTTTCAAACGCGGGAGAAGGAACTGGCCGCAAAAATGGCGGGCCAGCCCGCGCTGCGCGAACGGAGCGACTACGGCGGCGTGCTCGTTTTTCTCGGGCAGTTTCAAAAGGCGCGCGAAGTCCTCGAGGCCGCGGAGCAGGCGGAGCCGGGAAACTATGCCGTGGCATCGAACCTCGGCACCGCGTACGAACTGCTCGGCGAAAATGCGAAGGCGCTGGAATGGATCCGCAAGGGCATCGAGCGCAAACCCGGCTCGCACGGCGGCACGGAGTGGGTGCATGTGAAAATCCTCGAGGCCAAGCTCGCGCTCGCGGCTGATCCGAAATGGCTGGAGACGCACACGGTGCTCGGCCTCGACTACGGGCGCGACGCATGCCCCGCGCGGATCGGCGGCGCACCTGCGGTGAAGGAAACGTACACCGTGCTCCACGGGCTGAGCTACCAGCTTCGCGAGCGGCTGAAATTTGTGAAGGCTCCGGATGCGCTGGTGGGCGATCTGCTTTTCAATCTCGCAAACGAAACCGCCGTGCTCGGCGCGACGCAGCAGGCGCTCGGTCTCTACGATCTCGCCGCCGAGTACCACGCACCGGATGCCGTGCTGCTGAAACAACGCGCCGACTACGTGCGCTCGGTCGTGGCGAAGACCAAGACGAAGAAGCGTCGCTGAAAATGGAGGCGAGCCTGTCGGCCTCGCCGGCTTTTCGGACGCGACCGCCGGAGGTCCGACCGTTTTGCGAAGACGCGATCAGTTCGTCTTCAGCACCTCGATGAACGCCTCTTGCGGGATGTTCACCTGGCCGATCGCCTTCATCCGCTTTTTGCCTTCCTTCTGCTTTTCGAGGAGCTTGCGTTTGCGCGAGATGTCGCCGCCGTAGCATTTCGCGGTCACGTTTTTGCGCAGCGCGCTCACGCTCTCGCGGGCAATGATTTTGCCGCCGATGGCGGCTTGGATCGCGACTTGGAACATCTGCGTAGGGATGACCTCCTTGAGCTTCGCCGCGAGCGCGCGGCCGCGGGCCTCGGCCTTGTCGCGATGCACGATGCTGGAAAATGCGTCCACGATTTCGTTGTTCACGAGCATGTCGAGCTTCACGAGTTTCTCGGCCTTGTAGCCGGCGTGCTCGTAATCCATCGAGCCGTAGCCACGCGTGATGCTCTTCATCTTGTCCACAAAATCCACGAGGATTTCGTTCAGCGGGAGATCCACGGAGAGCATGACGCGCCGCGGGTCGAGCGTCTCGGTGTGGTCCACGAGGCCGCGCTTTTCCATGATGAGCTGGAGCATCGGCGAGATGTACTCATTTGGGATCATGATGAAACAGCGCACGATGGGCTCGCGCATTTCCAGGATGACACTCGGGTCGGGGAGATTTTCCGGATTGTCCACGCGCAGGATTTCGCCGTTCGTTTTCACCACCTCGTAAATGACGGACGGATAGGTGGCGATGATGTCCATGCCGTACTCGCGCCGCAGCCGCTCGATGATGATCTCCATGTGCAGCAGCCCGAGAAATCCGCAGCGGAAACCGAAGCCGAGCGCGACCGACGATTCCGCCATGAAATGAAACGCCGCGTCGTTGAGCTGCAGCTTGCCCATCGCGGCCTTGAGGTGCTCGAAGTCGGCGGTGTTGATCGGGTAAATGCCGCTGAAGACCATCGGCTGCAACTCCTGAAATCCTTCGAGCGGCTCGGTCGCGGGCTGGCGTGTGCCCGTGAGGGTGTCGCCGACTTTCACCTCGGTGACGGTCTTCATGTTTGCGATGACATAGCCGACGTCCCCGGGCCCAAGTTCGTTTTGTGCCACAAATTTCGGCGCCTGTGGGCGGAAGATGCCAACCTCTTTCACCTCGTAGGAGCTGTTCGTGGCCATGAGGCGCACCATGTCGCCGGCCTTGATCGCGCCGTCCACGACACGCACGTACACGACCACTCCGCGATACGTGTCGAAGGTCGAATCGAACACGAGCGCGCGCAGGCGTTCATTGCGGTTATCCGGCGGCGCGGGGATTCGTGCGATGACGGCTTCCAAAATTTCCTCGATGCCGATGCCCTGTTTCGCGCTCGCGAGGATCGCCTCCTCGGCGGGGATGGCCAAAATTTCTTCAAGCTGCCGCATCACGGACGGGAGGTCCGCGTTCGGCAGATCGATCTTGTTGATCACCGGGATGAGCTTGAGCTGCTGTTTCTCGGCGAGGTGGACATTCGCCACCGTCTGCGCCTCGACGCCCTGCGCGGCATCCACGATGAGCAGCGCGCCCTCGCACGCGGCGAGCGAGCGCGAGACTT
>JANXZI010000031.1 GCA_025355595.1 Spartobacteria bacterium | reverse complement strand
AGTCCGGGAACTCGATCTTCGCGCGGCTGTAAAGCGCCGCGCGGCCGCCGATGCCGACGCGATCGCCGCGCATCTCGCAGTGCAGCGTGCCGCCGCGGCGCGAGAGCTGGCGGGCGGTGAGCTTTTGCTTTCCGAGCTTTTCCGCCCAGTACGGGATGAGCGTGCAATGCGCGGAGCCGGTGACGGGATCCTCCGCGATGCCGACGCTGGGCGCGAAGAAGCGCGAGACAAAATCCACATCGTTCCCGCGCGCCGTGGCGATGATGCCGAGGCAGTCGAGCGTGGCGAGTTGCGGGAGATCGGGCGTGAGCGTCCGCACTTCCTCCTCGGTGCCGAGCAGTGCGAGGAAGTCGCGGCTCTTGCGCACTTCGCGAGGGATATGGCCGAGGCCGCCGATGAGGCCCGCGGGCGCGGCGCACGGCTGGCCGGGACGCGACGGGAAATCCAGCATCACCACGCCATTTTCAAAAGTCGCGCCGAGCGTGCCGCTGGAAGTCTCGAAATTCACCGCGCGGCCCGTGTGTCCCAGCTCGGTAAAAATCACGAACGCCGCCGCGAGCGTGGCGTGGCCGCAGAGGTCCACCTCGACCGTCGGCGTGAACCAGCGGAGATCCCAGGACTCACCGCTGCCGACGAGGAAGGCAGTCTCGGAGAGGTTGTTTTCTGCGGCGATTTGCTGGAGCACGGCGTCGCGCAACCAGCGGTCGAGCAGGCACACGCCCGCTGGGTTGCCGCTGAAGGCGCGCTCGGTGAACGCGTCCACTTGGAAGTAGGGAACTTTCATCGCGCGCACGCTGGCAGAGCGGGGCGGCGGTATGCAATGGCGGTGTTGATTTTGCGGAATGGACGTGCTGCACGCGATGGGGCAGCGTCCCGCAAAATGGAATGGACACGCGATGACTTCACGCTGACGGACGATCCCGACCGGATTGATTTTGCCGAGCTGTGCTCGCTGCTGTGGGGCACGTACTGGGCGGAGACGCGCGGGCGCGAAGTGATCGAACGCAGCGTGCGGCGATCACTTTCGTTCGCACTTCTGCGCGAAGGGAAACTCGCGGGCTTCGCGCGCGTGGTCACGGATGCGGCGACGGTCGGCTACCTGTGTGATTTTGTGATCGGCAAGGAACACCGCGGGCACGGCATCGGCCAGTGGATGCTCACGCAGATCCTCGCGCACCCGGACTTGAGCGGCTGCCGGATCGATCTCTTTACGCGCGACGCGCAGGAATTTTACAAGACCTTCGGCTTTGGCCCGCACAAGTTCACCTCGATGGTGCGCTACCCGCCGCGCCAATCTGACGATGATTCCGAGGAGTGACCGGCGTGCCCGCGGGGTTTGCAATTTGCGCGGGCACCGCTAGCCTGCGCGTCCACTTCAGCCACACATACATCCCATGGGTCTTCTCAACAGTCTTCTCGGCTCGCTCCTCGGCGGCCTGAACAACAACCAGCAAAGCGGGCTGATGAACTCGGTGTCCGGTCTCATCACCGGCAGCGGCGGCATCGGCGGGCTCATGCAGAAATTCAGCGGCGCAGGCCTCGGCGATCTCATGAAGGGCTGGGTCGGAACGGGGCCCAATCCGCCCGCGACCGCGCAGCACATCGAGCAGGTTTTCGGAGCCGATCAGCTACAGCAGATCGCATCGCAGACCGGGATCGATCCGAGTCAGGTTTCGGGGCACATCGCGCAGATCCTCCCACAACTCGTGGACAAACTCACACCGCACGGCCAGCCGGTCGAGGGGGAGACATTGCACGGCGGCCTCGCGTCGTTGCTGCAGGGCGGGCTGGGAAAACTTTTCGGCAGCTAGCACACGCGACCCGGTGCGCGTGATGTGTGCGGCCTTGCGGTTTGCACTGCGATCCGGCGTCTTCAGATTTTCACTCCATGGCCATGACCTTTGCGACTCATCAAAATGCGGAACTCCTCGACGAAACGTACCAGCGCTGGCTGAAGGATCCGGATTCGGTCGAGCCTTCACTCCGCGGATTCTGCGAGGGCTTTCATCTCGGCTTCGCGAAGTTCGAGAACAGCGTGCCCGGCGCGAACGGCACTTCGCCCACGCAGATCAAGGGCGACGCCTCGCTCCAGACCCGCGTGGACGGCCTTGTCTATGCGTATCGCACACTCGGCCACACCATCGCGCAGACGAACCCGCTCGCGACGCAGCGCCCGCAGAATGATCTCCTGAGCCTGCGCGAACTTGGCTTCGACGAGAAGGATCTCGGCCTCACGGTTGCCTCGAAATATTTCCTCGGCGGCGCGGCCATGACGCTGCGAGATTTTCGCGCAAAGTTGGAGGCGATTTTCTGCGAGGACATCGGGTTCGAGTTCATGCACATCACAAATCCTCGCGTGCGAAACTGGCTGCGCGAGCGCATCGAAAACCGCGCGCAGTGGGACGTGGACGGCGGGACGAAGGCGCGGATGCTGCGGCATATCAACGAGGTCGAGGCGTTTGAGAAATTCCTGCACACGGTCGCGTACAAGGGGCAGAAGCGCTTCAGCATCGAGGGTGGCGAGTCGCTGATCTCGGCGCTTGATGCGGTGCTGGAAAATTGTCCGCGCCTCGGCGTGGAGGAAATCACGATGGGCATGGCGCACCGCGGGCGGCTCGCGATCATCGTGCAGTTTTTGCGGAAGCCATACGACCTCATGTTCCGGGAATTCGATCCGAATTTCGTCCCGGACTCCGTGTACGGCGACGGCGATGTAAAGTATCACCTCGGCTACGTGAACACGCGCGAGGTGCTGCCGTCCGGTGCAAAAATCGAGGTGCGCCTGAGCGCGAACCCGAGCCATCTCGAAGCCGTGAATCCCGTCGTGAGCGGCATGACCCGCGCGCGCCAGCGGCATCGCGGCGACACGGACGAGCGAGCGCAAGTGGTGCCGATTGTAATCCACGGCGACGCGGCGATGGCCGGGCAGGGGATCGTCGCCGAAGTGCTGAACATGTCGCAGCTCCCCGGCTACCGCGTCGGCGGCACGATTCACATCATCACGAACAACCAGATCGGCTTCACGACGCTGCCTGCGGACGCGCGCTCGTCGGAATATTGCACGGACGTCGCGAAGATGGTCGAGGCACCAGTCTTTCATGTGAACGGCGACAACCCGCTCGCGGTGCGCTTTTGCACCGAGCTGGCCTTCGAGTTCCGGCAGCAGTTCAAGCGCGATGTCGTCGTGGACATCGTGTGCTACCGCCGTCACGGGCACAACGAAACGGACGAGCCGGCCTTCACCAGCCCGCTCATGTACCGTGAAATCACCTCGCATCCGCAGATCGGGAAAATCTTCCAGGAGCGCCTCGTGAAAGACGGCACGCTCGCGGAGGAGACGGCCATCGCCGAGCAGAAAAAAATCTGGGCATTGCTCGAACACGAACTCGCCGAGGCGCAGAACGCGCCGAAGGAAAACAAGCAGGGCCATGCGAAGAAGCTCGCGCAGCTCGAGGGCAGCACCTTTGTGAACCAGCCGCCCTATTCGCACGATCCCGTGGACACGGCGGTGTCGAAGGCCGTGCTCGAAAAAATCATCACCGGCATCACGACGGTGCCGGAGGGCTTCGAGATTCACCCGCGCGTGAAGACGTTCGTCCTCGACAAGCGCAGGCAGGCATTTGATCGCGGCGAAGGCTTCGACTGGGCCACCGCCGAGGCGCTCGCCTGGGGTTCGCTTTTGCTCGAAGGAAGGCACATCCGGCTCAGTGGCCAGGATGTCAGGCGTGGCACATTCAGCCAGCGGCATGCGTATTTTTACGACATGAATACCCAGCAGCGCTGGTGCCCGCTCGATTCGCTGGCCCCCGGCCAGCAGGGCAAGATCTGCATTTACAATTCGCTGCTCAGCGAGGCCGCCGTGCTCGGTTTCGACTACGGCTACTCGCTGAATTACGAAAACATCCTCTGCCAGTGGGAGGCGCAATTCGGCGATTTCGTGAACGGTGCGCAGGTGATCATTGACCAGTTCATCGTGAGCGCGGAGAGCAAATGGCAAAGGCCCAGCAGCATCGTGCTGTTGCTCCCGCACGGCTACGAGGGCCAGGGCCCCGAGCATTCCAGCGCGCGGCTCGAACGCTTCCTCCAGCTCGGTGCGGAGGAAAATATCCAGGTCGCAAACCTCACGACCTCCGCGCAGTACTTCCACATTCTCCGCCGACAGATGATGCGCGAATTTCGCAAGCCGCTCGTGCTGATG
>JANXZI010000119.1 GCA_025355595.1 Spartobacteria bacterium | reverse complement strand
TGCCGGCGGTGGCTCGCGCACGAGCAACAATCACTTCACGCGCGACGTGCTCCGTGCCGACGGGACGCGAGCCTACGTCGGCTACGGCGTGGACAGTCTCACCGTCGCGCTCGTCGCGATCTGCCGTGTGAAATTTTCCGGCGCGAGCCGCGACGCCGTGGCGAGCCTGTATCCCACCGCGGAGGAAGCGCGCATCACCTGCGCGATCGTGGATGCGGCGGCGCGCGTGCGCGACCTGAACTTCAAATACATGGCCGATGGAAAAGGCGCGCCCGTCACCGCGCGCTTCGGTGAAGACGGCATCACGATCGTGGATCCGAACCGCGCGGGCGAAGGCGCGGCGGGTGTGTTTGAGAAAATTTACGACAAGGCGATTTGAGTCGCGGCTCACTGACCGCGCGGGGTCCCGGAATCGCACGGGTCGCGACTGGCCAATGGCAGCAGTGGAATTCCCGGTGCGCGGATGGTAGAAGGGAAAGCCATGCACACCCCCCGCCGTAATTTTCCCTCCACGATCATGAGTCCCTGCCTCGCCCGCACACCTCGACATCTTCGCTCCCGTGGCCTGGTCGCGCTTGGGATGTTTTTCACCTTCGCGGTCGCGAGCTTCGCCGTGGAGAGCGCGGGCCGGGTGAGCGCCGCGCGCGTCCCCGCCGGTCTCCAGCCGCGAAAAGCGCAGGCCTCCGCCGACGGTGCGATCCATGTGCTGTGCGACTCGGACAGCGGGCCGCAGTATGTGAAATCGCGTGATGGCGGGCGCACCTTCAGCGCACCGATCCCGGTCGTGGATGCGGCATCGCGGAAGCCCGGCCTGAAATTTCTGGCGTGGGATTTCGCGGTCGCGCGGGATGGCCGGGTGCATGTGGCGCTGGGGACGAACGCGTGGCAGTTGAAGCTGCCCAAGCAGGAATGGGGTTTCTTCTACGCGGCCCTCGCGCCGGGTGCGGGGGAATTTTCGCCCTTGCGGAATCTGAATCACCAACCGAGCGAAGGCTTCTCGATCGCCGCCGGGGAACGCGGTGCGGTCGTCGCGACTTTTCTCTCGGGCAAAATCTACACGATGACTTCGCGCGACGGCGGCGCGACTTTCAGCGAACCGGCGGAACCGGATGTGACTTTGAACCCGTGCAAGTGCTGCACGACGAGTGTCGCCTACGGCACCGATGGCAAGCTGGCGCTGCTCTACCGCGAGGAGACGAATAACGAGCGCGACGTGTGGCTGTCGCTGCTCGATCCGGCGGGCACCGGCAAGCCTGCGCGGACCCGCATCAGCCTCACGCCGTGGAAAATCGCTGCGTGCCCGATGACCTACTTCACCGTGGTCCCCGCCGCGAACGGCTACCTCGCCGCGTGGCCGACGAAGGGGCAGGTGTATTTTGCCCATCTCGGAAAAGACGGCGCGGTGTTGCCTCCCGGAGAAATCAAAACGCCCGGCACGAACGGAATGCGCACCGGCGTGCTCGCGCTGCCCGCGGCGGATGGCGCGACGCTGATCGCGTGGAAGCACAGCGACGCACTCGGCTGGCAGCTCTACGACGCAAACGGTCAGGCGCAGGGAAATCCCGGCAGCGCCCCGAGCCCGGGGACGGGCGCGGCGGGCATCGTGCTGGCGAGCGGAAAATTCGTACTCTTTCCGTGATTCACTGCGGGGCGGGGGAGTGATTGCCCGCGGAGCCCGAGGCTGGCTGGGGCCTCATCCGCGCGGCATGGCGTTACGATCCGGCTGAGGTCGCGCGGATGATTATTTCGGCGGCCTCGCTGAGATCGCGTGCGCGAAAATCGGGCATCACGCGCAAGGCCTCGTCGTGTGCGAGGTCAATGAAAACGGTGCGGCAGCCTGCTTCTGCGCCGCAGTCAATGTCCCGCCAGCGGTCGCCGACCATCCAGCTTTGCGTGAGATCGATCCCGAGTTCGCGCGCGGCGCGCAGCAGCATTCCGGGCGCGGGCTTGCGGAATTCGCTCGGCTGCCCGTGCGCTGCGCCGCCGTCGTAGCAGACCTCGATGTGATCGAGCGGGAGCGCCGCGCACATTTTTGCGTGCATGGCCTCGACGGTTTCGCGTGCGAGCGTGCCGCGTCCGACATCGGGCTGATTTGTCGCCACGACGAGGAGGAAGCCGACCGCCTTGAATTTCGCACACGCTTCCGCGACACCGGGCAGGACTTCAAATTCCTCCACGCGCATCGGCGGGAATGGTTTCCCATCGCGGATGATCGGGCGGTTGATCACGCCATCGCGGTCGAGGAAGACAGCCCTGTGTTTCATGGAGTGCTGCGGGTCGATGGGGGCGGTGACTGGCGACTGGTGAGAAGTGAATGGTGGAACGCCCGGCGATCAAACCAGTCACCAGTCACTATTCACTAGTCACCGCTTTCTCTGCTCACTTCGTGCTCTCCCATTTCGTCTCCTTCACCTTCAGCGCCGGGTGCGAGACAAAGAGGTGCCAGATGACGGCCTGAAATGCTTCCGAGTGTGGCGTGATCGTCGCGGGGTTCACGGTCGGCACGATGATGGCGACATCCGCGACCTGCGCGGTGTAGCCGCCGTCTTTGCCGACGATGCCGAGGATCGTCGCGCCGCGTTCCTTCGCGAGCTTCAGCGCCTCGACGAGATTCGGGCTCACGTTTTTTTCGAGATTACCACCGCCGACGCTGAGGATGAGCAGAGCGTCTTCCTTCCGCAGCCGGCTGCCGCGCAGCCACTCGGCAAAGACGGTGCTCCAGCCTTCGTCATTCGTGCGCGCGGTGAGTTCGGAGACATTGTCCGTCGGCGCGTACGCCTCGAAGCCGCAGATTTTGCGAAAGTCATTCACCGCGTGCGACGCGTTCCCCGCACTGCCGCCGACGCCGAGGATGAAGAGCCGCCCGCCGCGTTCGCGCGTGGCTGCGAGGAGTGCGACGGCCTTTTCGATGAGTTCCGGATTCAGTTGCCCGAGGATGCTGATGGCCTCGCCGATGTGTTGCTTCGAGTAGCTCATGATTTTTTGGAAAGGAGTGCGCTGAGTTCCGCGAGGCCGGCATGCGAGCCGACTTCGTAGAAGCGTTCGCGCACTTCGTAGCCCGCCATGCGGTCCTGCGCGACCAAATCCCGCTGCACGTCCGCGAGGTCGAACTTCCCGCCACTCGCGTGGTCCGCGAAGACGGACGCTTTGAAAATGGAGAGCCCGTAGTCAATGTGCCGCATTGCGGAGGTGCGGTCGCGCTTGTCGTAGCGGAGGAGTTCGCCGTCGTGAAATTCCACGTTGCTCGTGTCCCAAGCGCCTTCATTTCGGAAGACCGTCATGAGCGCATCCTTCCCGCTCGCTCGCCACGCGTCGCCGACCGCGGCGTAGTCCACCGGCAGATACGAGTCGCCGTACAGCACGAAGAACGCATCGCCGAGCAGGGGCAGCGCTTGCCGCAGCGCGCCGCCCGTACCGAGCAGGACGGGGCCATCGAAGGAATATTTCAGCCCGACGCCAAACTCCGCGCCATCGCCGAAGTCGCGCTCGATCATCTCGCCGAGATGGCCGACACAGAGCACCGCCCGGCGGATTCCATGTGAGTGCAAAAGGCGGAGCTGGTGCGCGAGGAAAGGTTCGCCCGCGACGTCCACGAGCGACTTCGGGATTTTCTCCGTGATAGGGCGCAGGCGCGTGGCGAGTCCTCCCGCGAGAATGGCGACGGGGAGGTCCACTTTCACTCTTCGGATGCGGATGGCGGCTTGCGGGTCCGACGCGTGCGCTTTGCGGGCTCCGCTTTTTTCGCCGTGGATTTTTTGGCCGCTGCTTCGCCAGTCGTGCGTTTCTTCGGGCGCTGGCGAGGGGTGGGGGGAGTCACGTCGGAGACCGTGACCTCGACTTCGATCGCCCTTTCAAAAAGCTCGATCGCAGTCTGCGCGACGCGCCCGGTTTCGTAATAAGTGTATGCGCCGACACCGAGGGCACCGACGAGTGGCAACCAGCGCGCGATGCTTTTTCCCAGGAGTCCCTGGGTTACCTTGATGCCGACTTTCTCGCTGATTTTCTGGATGGCGCGCAGCGTCGGGCGGCGCACCAGCACGCTCTCGCCGACCATCACCACCAATGCCCCGACCGCAGTCGGAGCCGTCGCCCGGAACAGACAGTAGAGCATCTGTTCGCGCGTCAGCTTCAGCGTCTGCCCATAGATGCCGGCGATATCCGCGATCATCTTTGTCTGAATGCGCCAGACCGCGAGAAGTTCGGGGATCAGCGTGAGCATCCCCGCGAATCCCGGCGGTGTCGCCAGCGCCCCGGCGGAGAGACCCGCTCTCGCCGCCGCGGCCGAGGCAATCTTCCGCGCCTGCTCTCGGGGAGTGCGGCTTTTCCTTTCGTCGGTGTCCGGGATGTGCGCGATTGCATCGAGAATGGTCTGGGCGATCCGGGAATGGACAGTGGCAGCGATTTTTTCGTCCGGGGGCGCGTCTGACATGCGCCAGTGGTATGCGCGATTCGCGGCCCTCCGCGAGAAGAAAGCTGTGACACGCCGCGCCGGATTCATGGCCGAAAATCGAAAAACAGGACACTGCCTGCCGGCGCAGGCAGCCATGCACCGCGTGGTGGAAAAATGCGGATCGAGGGATGCCTTATGTGCAAAATCGCGCGGCGGCTACCGGGGGCGGCTCGCCGTGCAGAGCTTGCGGAAATCGGCGACAGCTTCGGCTCGCTTGACCCGTGGGTCATGCCTATCTCATCGGCTCTCCACCCGGCATTAACAAAGTCGTTGCTTTCCACCGCCTTGCGTTCGGCTTCAAAGGATAGGGCGTGAAGCTGCGGAAACTACACCAGTCCGGGCAGGCTGGTCTTCGTGCTGGAGCCGAAGGTGTCGGCCTCGATGCCCATGCGCTGGAGCATCTGGACGAAGAGATTGCAGAACGGCGTGTTGTTCTTCGTGTCGAGGGCGAGGTGCTGGCCATGCTGGAAGCCGCCGCCTGCGAGCACGAGCGGGATGTTTTTCGTGTCGTGCGAATTCGCGTTCCCGAGGTTGCTGCCGAAGAGGATCATCGTGCTGTCGAGCAACGCGCCGTTGCCTTCCTTCTTCGCCTTCAGCGCGGCGATCAGTCCGCCGAGCGCGTGAATCTCCGCTTTCTCGATGCACTCGAGCTGGCGGATTTTTTCGGGATCCTGCCCGTGGTGTGAGAGGTCGTGGTGGGCCATCGTCACGCCGTCCACGAGCGGCACGTCGCCGCGGCCCTGCACGAGAATGGTGATGACGCGCGTGGAATCCGTCTGCAGCGCGAGGGGGACGATCTCGAAGAGGAGCTTCATCCGGCCGATGAGATCTTTCTCCTCGGTGATGTCCGTGGGCGGCTGCGCGTCCACTTTCGGCTTCGGCTTGCGCGCCCATTCTTCGGAGAGCACGAGGCGCTGCTCCATCTCGCGGATGGAGGTGAAATATTCGTCGAGCTTCTCGCGATCCGCTGCGCCGACCCGTGCGCCGAAGCGCTTCGCCTGGCCTTGCACGGTGTCCATGATGCTGCGGCCTTCGCGGAGTTTCTGCATCTGCGCGGCGACGGCATCCGCACTGCCTTGCAGGAAGAGTTTTGCAAAAATCTGCGAGGGCTTCGCATCGGCGGGAACCATCACGCCGCTGCGCGTGTAGCTCTGGCTGGTGTTGTTCGTGCCGAGCACGAGCGAGGGGAAGCGCGTCTGGATGCCGATTTTCTCCGCAATGAACTGGTCGAGTGAGATTGTGTTGCGGAAGCCGCCGAGGCCGGGATGTCTCGCCGAGGTGAGCCACGTCATCTCGGAAGTGTGGCCATCCGCGCCTGCCTGATCAGGATGCGAGACGCCGGAGAAAACGGTGAAGTCGCTCCGGTGTTCCTTGAGCTGTTCGAGGTAGGGCGTGAGCGTGTAGTCGCGCCCGGCTTCCTTTGGAAAAAGACTCGGCGTGTAGATGCCGAGTGAGGTGCATATCGCGACCGTTCTGCGCGGCGCAGCGGCATCGGCGGCGAATGCGCGCGGCCACATGGCGTCGAGATAGGGGAGTGCGAGCGCGACGCCCGCACCGCGGAGGAAGGCGCGGCGGGAGATGGGTTGCTGGGCGATGTTCATTTTGAGATGGGCTACTTGTTCACGAAAAGCGGGCTTTCGACAATCTCATGCACGAGCGTGCGCAGGCCGCTGCCCTTGGCCTTCACGCTTGCGGTGAGGCGCGCGACTTCGGTGCGGTCGGCGAAGTGGATGCCCGCGCCGGTCGCGTACGTGAGCAGATTTTCCGTCACGTTTTTCAAGACCTGGTCGCGCTGTTCGAGCAGCAGCTTTTTGAAATCCACCATGTCCTTGAATTTCCGTCCGTCGGCGAGTTCGCCGGTCGCGTCCACCGAGAGGCCGAGTTTGTATTCCCAGATCCCGCGCCCATTGATTTTGCCGGGCGGCTTGTCCCCTTTTTCCTGCGAGCGGTAGCGGTCGCGCCAGCCGCCGATGACGTCGAAATTCTCCAGCGCAAAACCCGGCGGATCAATATTGCGATGGCATGCGGCGCACGATTCCACGCTACGATGCTTCGCGAGTTGCTCGCGGATCGTTGACGCTCCGCGTGTGTCGGGCTCGATGGAACCCACGTCGGCGGGCTGTGGCTGCGGTGGCGTGCCGAGCAGGCGTTTCATCACCCAAGCGCCGCGGATCACCGGCGATGTTGTCGTGCCGTTTGCGCTCACTTTCAAAATGCCCGCCTGCGTGAGCAGTCCGCCGCGGGGTGAACCGGCTGGCAGCTTCACGCGCTGAAAATTTTCGCCCGTCACCGATTCAATGCCGTAATGCTCCGCGAGCGGGCGGTTCAGCATGAGCCAGTCGGAGTGGATGAAATTTGCGGTGCTCTCATTGCGCGCGAGCATCTCGGCGAAGAACGCCTCCGTCTCGCCGACCATCGAGGTCTTCAGCACCTCGTCGAATTCCGGGTAGAGCCGTTTGTCCGGCGAGGTCGCGTCAATGTTCCGCAGGTCGAGCCACTGGCCGGTGAAATTTTCCGTGAACGCGCGCGCTTTCGGACTCGCGAGCATGCGGTCCACCTGCGCGCGCAGCGTCGCGGGCTGCGCGAGCTTTTTTGCGGCGGCGAGTGCGAGCAGTTCGTCGTCGGGCATCGTGCTCCACAGGAAATACGAAAGCCGCGAGGCGAGCGCGTAGTCGTCGAGTTTGCCGGGGCGCTCGTCGAGGATCAGGAATTGCGGCGAAGTGAGCACCGCGCGGAAGCCGACCTCGATCGCATCCTCGAACGACTTGCCGGCATCGAGCACGTCCGTCACGAGCTTCACGAACGGCTCCGCTTCGCCGCTCTCCAGCGGACGCCGGAATGCGCGCTGCGCAAATCGCTCGGTCACTTTCTGCGCCGCGTCCTTCGGGTTCTCCGGCTTCAGGGCGTAGGGCTGTTTGCGATTTTTCCGCCAGACCTGCTTGTTCGGCGGCACCTCCACGAGCGGGATGTCGCCGAAGAGCCGCTTCGTCCCCGGCGTCGGCCAACTCTCCGCGAGCGGCCCTTCAATCTCCGCCCATTGCAGCGCGAGGCCCGCGCCCTTGAACTGCGGCGCGCCGATGTTGTTCACATTTTTCCCCTCGGTGTCGTAGCCCGTGCCGCTCGGATCGAGGCGCAAATATTCGCCTGCGAGCAGCGCGACGGTCATCTCGGTCACGCGCGGCTGGTCCGGCGGGATGTCGAAAAATCCGAGGAAGCGCCGCGTGCGATAGTTGTCCGTGTAGATACTCATCATCACATTGCGCCCGCCGGTTTGGTGCCCGTATGCGGAAAAGCGGATGTGGTAGCGGCCCGACTGCCGCACGGAAAACTGCTTCACTTCGGGCGACGGATAGCCGCCGCTGAACCACACGATCGCGTCCGGCAATTCCTTCAGCGACTGGTGGTGGACATTCTTCGGGTTCTTTGGATCGGGCGTGCCCTCCGCAATTTTGAAGTGGTTCTTCACACCCGACTCGTCCTTGAAAAAGTAACGCTTTGGCGTGCTCTCAGCCGGTGCGCGGAAGTCCATCGCCTCGGGGATCGCCGCGTCCACGGCCTCCAGATATTTTTCGATGTGCAGTTGCGAAATGCGCAGGCCCTCGGCCACCGTATCGAAGCCGTGCGCAGGTGCATCCGCCGGCAAAATGTGTCGCATCGGAGTATCCACGCCGAGCAGTTCCTGCACAGTGTGCTCAAATTCCACGCGGTTTAGCCGCCGCAACTGCACGCGGCCTTCCGCAGTCTGCGCCGCCTTTTCCACCTTCACGATCCCGCCGCCGATCGTCTCCAGCACCGCGCGTTTCGCCGTGGCATCCGGACGCGCCTTTTTCGGCGGCGGCATTTCATCCGCCCGCACGCGGTCAAAAACTTTCACCCACTCTGCGCGATCCTTTTCCGTGTCGAACTTCACCGGCAGCGCCTCCAGATCGAGCCCGCCTTTTTTCTCGGTCGCGTCGTGACAACTCGTGCAGTGCTTGTCGAGGAATGCCGTCACCGCCTGCGTGCCGTCGGGTGCCTTCGCCGCGCTTGTCGCAGCGTCCGCGTTTGGTCCGCACAAGAGCAGCGCGGCGGCGAGCAGGGTGAGATGAGCTTGGCGTTTCAGCATTCGGACACTTTCAAGCCTGCTGCTGGCGCGTCAATGAGAGGATGTCTTCAAGAGTCGTCCGCCACACCGCGCTGCTGGCAAACTGGCAGCCGTTGCCGCGCGAACCTGTCTCGCCCGGGTTCCGCTCCGAAGAAGCATGACGGAGATGCCCAGCAGCGTGCCGCCAAGACTGAACATTCCGACCGCCAGGGGCCATACGCCGGGCACGCAGGTGAAGCGCACCACATGCTGCCCCGGCTCCATGATCGGCACCGCGCGGAAGGCGTGATTCGCCCGCACGACGATGGACGGTTGGCCATCCACGGTCACCTCGATGTCCCCCGGCGAGTTGCTCTCGTGGAGCACGGCGAGCCCGCGTGTCGGCGCGTCAATGGTGAACTCCGTGCTGTTCGCTGTGAGCCGGTATGCGCCCGCGGCGATGCTGTGACGCGGAGTGGCGGAGGCATTCGGAAGATGGAGCCGCGCGCGCATTTTCGGATCGAGCGCCGCGAAAGGTTGTGCGGCTTCGTCATGCACCAGTCTCGCGACATCATCCGCCGAGCGCGCATCGAATGCGGCATCCGTAAAAAACGCGCGCGGCCATGCGGTCGCGCTCTCGTAGATCGTCATGTCGCCGGCGAACACGATGGGCAGCCCGCCAGCCGTGTCGCATGTGGGGCCGGGATCGGCGGCGTAGTGCCGAACATTCAGGAAATCGAGCCGCGTGCGGAAGTCGCCGCTCATCCGCGCGGGAATGAATGCCCGCCAGTCCCAGAGGATCGGGATTTTCAATGCCGCGAGCAGTTCGCGCGTGCCCGCGGGAGTCAGCGCATCGGCGCCGGTGATGTCCTCGAGCCTGTACATTTCCGCGACGCCGGGGATCATCATGTTGTCAAATCCGATGACACGCTCCGGTGCCGTCTTGCGCGCCGCGGCGAGCCACACGAGCGACGGTGATTTTGTCTCACGGAGATCGAAGCGCGACTTGGGATTGAACGTCAGCCGATCGAAGCGCGTCTCGATCCATTGCCCGTGGCGGAAGTGAATCACCGCAAGGCTCGCGAGCAGCGCGATGATTCCCGCCGGACGCCACGGCCCGCGCACGAGTGCCGCACGCAGCGCCGGCGCGAACATGGCGAAAGCGGCGAGCAGCAGTGGCGCGAGGAGCACGAAAAGCGCGCTGACTCCGAGGGGCTTGTTGCCGGGGTGCGGATTGAAGCCGACGCGATGCGACGCATTCAGGAATCCGAAATACATCACGAGCATCAGCGCGGTGGTGGCGAGCGTGAGCGCCCAGTCGCTCCACCAGCATGTCATGCGTGAGTCCTGCACGCAGCGCTTCAGACCGAGCGCGGCGAGCGGAAAGAGCAGGACGATGAGCACGCAGGAGAAGGTGTTGTCGAAGTGATGAATCGTTTTCAGGAACGGCAGCGATTTCAGCAGCGCGGGCGGGATGACGCCGAAGGCAAAGCACGCGGCAAACACCGCGACCACGGTGAGGGCCATGACGCTGCGGTTCGCAAGCGCCGCGCGCGGACGTGAGAAAAGCCACGCGACGCCTGCGAGCACGAGGAGGTTCGCGCATGGATTGAAGACGAACTCGTTCTCCGTGATCTGCCGGTAGAACAAATCGTCGAAGAGCCCGACGACGAGCGACGGCTGAATCTGGCACGCAGGCATCGCATCATAGACCGTGAACGCCTTTTTCAGCGCGCTGAGGAACACGAGCCAGTGCGGCGCGCTGAGAAGCAGGAACAGCACGGAAGCCCACGCCATCACGCCGAGTCGCGCCGCGCGCTCGCGCCACGTCTGCGCTTGCAGCAGCAGAGCGAGACCGCCGGCGAGATTCAGGAAGATGAGCATCGCGCTGGCTTCCTTTGCCGTGCCGCTGCACAGCACCCACCAGTCGGCGAAAATCAGCAGCAGCGCCCACTTCGCCGTCCGCCGCCAGTCGGGTGCGCGCACTGCTTCCAGCCACGCGACGAGAATCCACGGCGCGTAGCACATCGTGAAGACGGCCTGGTGCGATCCGCGGTACGTGAAAAATCCAATCCACGGCGCGGATGCCGCGAGCAGGATCGCGACGCCCGCGTGACGTGATACGGCCCACACGAGAAACCCGATCCCGATGGCGAAGAAGATGCGCGCGAGGATGAATTTCAAATCCCACGCCACTGCCGAACCGCCGGTCGCGAGCGGCAGCCAGTGCAGCGGGTCGCCGATCATGCTCTGCAATTGCCCGAGCAGCGCCGTGCCGCCCCACGCGCCGCGATTCCAGAATGGCATCTCGCCATCCGTGAAAATCGCGCGGTGCTGCACGGTCGTCATGGGCACGGCCCAGTTCATCGTCGCGCCGACATCCACGCCGGAGGGGTTCTCGGTCAGTTCCCGCGGCACGCCTGCGACCGTCGGCCCGGTGTGGAAAAACATTTGCGCACCGTTGTTCGGCGAAACGAAGCTCTTGCCGAAAAATACGACCGGATGGCACGCGGCGGCGACGGAGAGGAGCGAGATCAGCGCGATGCTTGTG
This sequence comes from Spartobacteria bacterium, assembly GCA_025355595.1. GTDB lineage: Bacteria > Verrucomicrobiota > Verrucomicrobiia > Chthoniobacterales > Chthoniobacteraceae > SXWH01. Next base: position 2,646 of record JANXZI010000119.1, on the reverse strand, counting down.
CGCGGCCTTCGTTTTCCAAAATCGGCGACGCGCCCGGCAAAGTGTCCGAGCCGCTTGCGAAATGGAGCGAGCACCCGCCCCGCGAGGAGGAGGCCCGCGAAGATGATCGGAAATTTCCACGCCGCGCGGCTCCACGACCATGCGTGCGGATTCACCGCCGGCAGCGTGGGGAAAGCGGCCGAGAGGAATGGCTGTTCAAAATCAGTCTCCGGCCCTGCCGCGTTCCGCGACCATTCGAAATCCCGGCGCGGGCCGCGATAGGTGAACCGCTCCAGCGGAATCTCGCGAACCGTCCGCCCGTCCGATGCGACGACGCGTGCGCCCTTGAATTGCAGCGGGCCCGCATCGCGTTTCCACAGCAGGGCGAAACCGCCGAGATCCACGTTTGGCAGCGGGATTTCCACGGTGCCGGTTGCACCTTCGCCGCCGGTTTCAAAGTGTCGTGTGAACGCATTCGTCAGCCCGGCTTCCGTGTCCGGATGCATCGCGACGGCCAACCTTTTTGCCGCGCCGATCTCCAGCCGCAGCGTATGCGCCGACTGCCAGCAGTCCGGTGCGGAAAAGGGGCGATACTCACCCAGCAGCGTCAGCAGCAGGGCGAGCATCGCACTGGCAAACAGCGCGGGAAAGCGATCGGGCATTGCGCCGTAGCTATAGAAAGTTGCGTGCCACCGGGCGCGGCGAGAGAGGCTCAGGAAACTTCTCCGCGGGCCGGGGGACTCTGGAGCACGACCAGCCAGCCGGCGATCTCGCCCGCGCCACTCCTGCGCAATGCTATCTCCCGCACATGGAGTTCGGAAAATCCATGGCTCTTTGAGAGTTCGCGGACATAGCCGAGCGAGTGGGCAAAGCGCACCTTCGACGTGAGGACGAAGCCTTCGCCGTCGTGCCGCTCCAGCGAGAATGCAAAGAGTCCCCCGGCGCGAAGGGTGCGCGCTGCCGACTGAAAGACATCGGCCAGATCCCCGACATAGACGAACAGGTCGGCTGCGAGGATTAGGTCAAAGCAGTCCCGCTGATCGCGCATCGCCTCCGAGATATCGGCGGTGATCAGCCGGTCATAGATATTCCTCGAAGCCGCCTTTGCGATCATCGCTGACGAGAGATCCACGCCCGCCAGGTGACTTGCGACGGAGCGGAATTGCACCCCGCACAAGCCGGTGCCGCAGCCCAGATCGAGGATGTCAAATTGACGTCCCGGCGCGAGGGCGAGGATGACTTCGAGAAGCTGCTCCGGCGCGCGATAGTTCAGTTGCGTGACAAGGTGTTCGTCGAATTCGCCCGCATAAAGATCGAACAGGTTGCGGACATAGCTCGCCGGAGTGGTGCTGGGGAAATGCTCGCCGGACAAGGCCGCCAGCACATGCCGCAAGTCGGGCGAATCGGGCCTGAGCGCGACCGCCTTTTGATAGGCAATAATTGCTTCCGCGATGCGCCCCTCTTCCTTCAACGCGTGCCCGAGATTGGCAAAGGCATTTGCATAATCCGGGTTCAGTTCAACAGCCGTCTGAAATGCGGCGATGGCTTCCGCTGGCTGTGCAAGGGTCTTCAATGCCATTCCAAGATGATTCCATGCGGATGCAAAGCGCGGCGCCAGTGCGAGCGCGCTGCGATATGCCGCGATGGACTGGCCGGGTTCTCTCTTTGCATAGAGGGCATTCCCGAGGTTGTGATGGGCCTCGGGAAGCTGGGCGTTCAGGGCGATAGCCTGCTGGCACGCAGTGATCGCTTCGTCGAACCGCCCTGCGTCCTTCAGCGCCGCGCCGAGATTGCAGTGAGTCTCCGCATAGTCGGGCCGGAAGGCAATCGCCTGACGGTAAGCCGCGATTGCCTGATCCAACTGGCCCTTGCCATGCAGCAAGCCGCCAAGAGTCTTGTGAGCTTCCGCATAGTCGGGCTTGATGGCGACGGCCTGACGGCACGCGGCGATCGCGTCATCCACCTGCCCGATGGCCTTCAACGCGATCCCGAGGTTCTTATGAGACTCGGGATCATCGGGCCTGAGTGCGACGGACTGCCGGATGAATTCCGCAGCTTCACGATGCCTTCCAGTCTGTCCCGCGATGACTCCGAGAAGGTGCAATGCTTCGGCATTGCCTGGCTCCGCTGCGAGAATCTCCCGGTAGGTTGCGTCCGCCTCCGCAAGTCGCCCCGCGTGGTGCGCTAGGCGCGCCGTCTCAAGTGCCTTCTGGTTAGTCACGCGGGCAGGAAATGCAGGCAAGACGCTTTGCTATTCGACCAGCAAACTGAGTCCCGGCGGCAGCGCCATGCCTATTTCTTCCGGATGTCGTAGCTGAGGAGCACGTCCTGATCGCGGAGGTAAAGTTTGCCGTTCGCGATGACGGGGTGCGGCCAGCTATTTTTCGCGCTGCGGTCGGGCTGCTCGAAGCGGCCCGTTTCCTTGTAACCTTCCGGCGTGGCTTCGATCAGCGCCACCAGTCCAGTTTTACCTTCGCTGCGGCAATAGAAATGGCCGTCGGCATAACCGATGGATCCTTTGCCTACTCCCTTTTCATTCCATTTGATGTCGCCGCTCTTGAATTCCTGGCAGACCCATCCTTTGCTGTCCGAGAACCCGTAGAGGAAATCGCCGAGCAGGATCACGCCACCGTGGTGGTTGGCCATGTTCTTATTCGCATAGAGTTC
>JANXZI010000067.1 GCA_025355595.1 Spartobacteria bacterium | reverse complement strand
CACCAGTCACCAATCGCCGCCGCCGGACTCGCATGCCACCCCATCACTTCACGCGTTACACAGCACTAACGGCGTGGCCTGCATGCTCCGCGCGTCCTTTCATACCTCTTCCTCTTTGTCATGCTCATGCTCTCGTTCGTTCCCTCCGCGGATTCGCGAGTGAGAGCATGAGCAAGAGCATGAGCAAGAGCATGAGCAAGACAAAGAGGAAGACGTGGCCTACACGCCCACAGCCCGCCAGCGGTGACACCGAAGCTCAGGATTTTTCTCCCCGTGCCCACGCCGCCGCCCGGCCCACCCGATGAGCGCCCCGCTTTTGCCCATGCCAACGCGCGTCCGGAAAACCCTCGGCCTCCCGCCGGGCAGCATCCGCGCGCTGCTCACGCTCATGACCGTCGGCTTCATCGTCGCGCAGACCGCGCGCGGCATCCATGTGAGCCTGCTGTGGTTTGAATCCCTCATGATCGTCCTCGCGCACTACTTCGCGCACCGGCGCTTCGTCCCCCTCTCACCCGCCATGCGCGAAAAGCTCAAGGCCGAGGACCTGATCGAGGACGAGACGCATCCGCTCAATCTCCCGAAGCACTCCCTGCGCACCATCATCGTCCTCGCCTTCGTCGGTCTCGCCATCTGGCTCGCCTGCCGGGGCCGCCTGCGCGATCCCGTCGCCGTCCCCGTCTTCATCAGCGTCGGCTCGTACTTTCTCGGCATCGGCGTCGGCACCGCCGTCGCGTGGTGGAACCGCGGCAAGCCCAGCGCCGGCCCCTCGTGGTTCGAGGATGTGAAAGCCGTCGTCACCCTCATCGCCGTCGCCCTCGCCATCGTCGTCCAGCTCTTCGGCTGGCAGCAGTCCATCCCCAACGGCGACAAACTCGAAGCCCTCCCCCTCGCCCTCATGCTCTTCTACTTCGGCTCGCGCTGAGCCACCTTCGCAACTTGCCGCCCGCCGACTCCGCGGCGCTCACAACTTCGCCGCCAGCGCATCCAGCGGGCTGACAATACCAAAGGCCGGGCGCAAATAGCGCATCGTCGTCTCCAGCTTCGTATGGCCCAACACCTCCTGCAGATCGCGCGCCGGTGCTCCGCTCGCGTGCGCGTGCGTCGCGTAGCTGTGCCGCAGCACATGCGGCGTCACCCGCATCGCGATCCCCGCCTTCGCCGCCGCCGCCCGCACCGCTCGCTGTGCATTGATCTCGTGCATCCGGAACCGCACCCGCAGGCCCGTGCGCGGGTGCGTCATCGGAGCATGGCCGGGAAAAACCCACGCCCATGGCTCCTGAAACGGAGCCTTGGGGTACTTTCGCGCAAGCTCCGTCGGCATCGCCACAGGCAGTCCCGCCGCCACATCGTCTTTCAAAACGGAACGCGCCACGCGGAGCTGCGCCTCCATCTCGCCCAGCACACACTGCGGCAGCGGCACGATGCGATCCTTGTTCCCCTTCGCCGAACGAATGATCAGCCGCGCCCCGCCGAGATCCACATCCTTGATGCGAAGCTCCAGCGGCTCGCTCACCCGCAACCCGCAGCCATAGAGCAGCCGCACCACCAGCCGCGTCGGATAACCACCCCAGTCTTCCATCGCCGCCAGCAACGCCCTCGTGTCATCCACACTCAGCGCCTCCCTCACCGTCGCCGGTCGCTTCACCCGCAGCGCATTCACCGTTCCCAGCGGCGTCCCGACCACCTCCTTGTAGAGAAATGCAATCGCATTCAGCGCCTGGTTCTGCGTCGCCGCCGCCACATTTCGCTTCGCGAGACCCGTGAGAAATGCCTCCACCTTTTTTTCGCTCGTCCACTCCTTAGGATACTTCGGCAGCACCCTGATATACGACTGGGCCCACCCCGCGTAGCTCTTTTCAGTCGCATAGCTGAGGTGCATCCGGCGGCATTTGTCAGAGAGACTCTGGAGAACTTCGGGGGCCTTCATCGTTTCCCAGTCGTGTAGCGGGAAATGCCAGCTATGCGACTGGAAATTTCTCACGCCATCAAAAGCACTCCTTGACCCGCGCCCCCCTCCCCGCTACACGACTGGAATGCCAGCGGCCCTGCCCACCTTTCTCCCTGCCAACAGGGGTGGCACCCTCTTCCCACCCCCACCAGCTATGCGACTGGGAAAAATCCCCAGTCGTATAATCAGTAGTTAGGCGTCCTTTAGCGCACCACAACACAAACCAACAAAATAAAATAGAAGATGAAAACCATTAGCAAAAAATCCACACTTATTTGCATTCTTACATCCTGCGGCACTGCTCTTCTTCTCGGCATCGGCGGATGCTCCTACAACCAGGCTCACGGCCCACAGTTTCGGGCGGCAGCAGCGCCCAGCACGCGTGCACTCATTTACATTTATCGTCCAGCGGACAAACAAGGCGGCTACAACAAGTCATATAATGTCACCGCAAACGATGTTCGTTTACCGAATATCCAATTCAACGGCTACTACTCCCACGAGGTCAATCCGGGCCATCTGCATTTGGCCGCAGGTCCGCGAATCGAAAACGGAGGATTGGCGATTCTGGACCAAGCGATCGACGTTGCTACGACAAAGGCTGCAACCCTGGATTTGGATGTGAAAGCCGGGCAAATCTACTATGTCAGGTTTTTCCGCGAAATGACCATGTGGGGGCCTCACGCTCCTCAGCTCATCTTAACCCCGCGCAGTGAAGCCGAAGAAAAGATTCAGAACTGCAATTTGATTGTTCAATAAAGGAACCAACATCAAATACGCGTTCGACGGCCTCGTGCCTAACCATGCGCTGCAGCGAACGGCTCCGCGTGTCACGGTAGCTGCGAACTCTGGCTCGAACCCTTCTCGTCCGTGCGTGGCTCTGTCCTACGCTCGTTCGCTTTCACTTCGCCTCACCCCGCAGCTACCGCGCCACGCTCCGCCGTCGCTGAGCTTGGGGTCGTTAGGCGTTCTCGCGCCACACCCGAGAACGTAGCCCTCCATGACTGACTCCGAAGCCAACGTCACGAGTAAGTCGAGCGGTTCTGAGTCGCTCGTAGTTTGGGCGGCAGCATCCGAGGCGAGCGCGTCAGCCCTCGCGGCGTGCCGGACGAGTTTGGAGAGTTTGGCGTTGCCCGGCTTCGGCCACGCTGCCACCCTTGCGGCGATGGGCTGCATTACTCCAGTTTGCGCTTCGCTTTCGCTGTCGTCAGCACAGCCACGCTCCACGTCTCCAGTTCGGGAGTCGGTTCGCTGGGCGGCCAGTTTCCTTCCCGCTCCCCAGCCACCTTCTGCGGCGTTGCCCTCAGCCGAGCAGCACAGTCTGCCGCTTGCCGCAGAGCGGAGCCCGGCTCTTCCTTTCACGCGCCGTTTCGCAGCCACGCGCCAACGCTGTCGCAAGTCCGAACGAACGCCTAACCCTTATGGGAACTGTCAACGGGTGAATGTGGGTTTGACTCGAAATCTTTTACATCGGTGATTTTGGGTTTGGGGTTTGGGTGTTACTTGGGGCGCTCCCGCTTCGGTGGATTGAGCTGACTGGCTCTTCAG
>JANXZI010000030.1 GCA_025355595.1 Spartobacteria bacterium | reverse complement strand
GCGACCGAAGTGCCCGCGGCGACACGCGCCGTGTTCACCACGGCACCCACGCCTGTCATCACCGCGCAGCCAAAAAGCACGGCCGTTTCCATCGGAATGTCCGCGTCAATTTTCACCACCGACTCGCGCGCGACGACGCTGAACTGCGAATAGCCCGCGACGCCGGAGTGATGGTTCACGCGTTCCGCGCCGGGCTTTTGAAAACGCACCGTGCCGCGCAGAAGCTTGCCCGCGCGATTTGCGGCGACGCCTGGCTCGCACAGCGCGGCACGGCCCGCCACGCACATCGGACAGTGCCCGCACGAGGGGAGAAATGCGAACACGACCGCATCGCCCTCGCGCAAATTGGTCACGCCTTCGCCGACTTCGCGCACATGCCCGCATGCCTCATGCCCGAGCACGAGCGGCAGCGGCCACAGCCGCGTGCCATTGATCACCGACAAATCTGAATGACACAGCCCCGCCGCCGCCATCTGCACGAGCACCTCGCCCGGCCCCGGCGGATCGAGATCGAGTTCCTCGATGCTAAGCGGCTTGCTCTGCGCGTAAGGCGCAGGCAGCCCGCGTTCACGCAGGACGGCGGCGAGTGTCTTCATGGGCACCGGAGAATGCACACGATCGGTGTGCGGACGGCACGGAAAATCATGCGGGCATCAACACCGCAAAAAACGAAACGGTGCATCTCACAAGATCCACATCGGATCGGATGGAATCAGGCGCTCCGAACTGAGTTGTAATGCTGCTTTTTGCGCAGAACAGCCTGCATAGGCTCGTGCAGAACCGCCAAGGCGAAATTGGCAGAAAGTCTTCCGTCTCCCATCCCGAAACCGTCATCCCTCCGATCCTGGCAGCGCGCTATTCGAACTCGTGGATTACGAGATCATTCCTGATGTCCGAAAAAAGGTGACGATTTCCTTCGGATGAAAAATGAACATCGTTTGCATTCCGCAATCCTGAATCAGCCAAAGAGTCAGGCTCTCTCGTTTCTCCAAAACAACGGGCCTTGTTGTTACAAACAACACGCAATCGAGATAAGCCGCTTCAACCAACGCGAGGCCATCGCCCCTTTGATTTTCCTGAAGGATGCCCCGCTCGATCGCGCGGTTGACATGGATGGACGTAACATGGCGCTGCGTGTCATCGAATCCGTCCAGCACGAGATCGAGGCGCTTCGGGTTGGTGAGAATGTTTTCAGCCCAAGCACCGCTTACCGATTCTGTGCGCCGCCTGTGGCGCTCAAGCGATCGGATCACAGTTGGTGAGGCGCGGAAAATAAATCCTGCCTCACGCAAAACCCGATGCGCTTCGCCGCAAATCCTTTCCCCCGCCTCCGATTGTAGAAGAACGTCAGTGTCCAGCGCAGAGAACTTGTCGGCCATTTTTAGAAACGGCCTTCGCCGATGCTTCGAGTTCAGCCCCTTCTTCCTCAGTCAAGTTTGCGACTTCCTGACGAACTTCATCAACCTCACGGAGAATCGCCGCGATCACATCTGGAGATGGCTCGGTCTTCTGGCTCGCTGTTGGGGTAGCGTTCATGTTTTTGATTCGTTTAGATTGATGCACTAAGAAAGCAAGACTTGCGCCTGCATTCTGAATGCTGGAAATGCTTGTTGACAATTTGTTGCGCAACAAAATTTCTATGGGGCCACACTCCAACGGGCGGCGCGATCGGGCAAGGAGAAAATGTCATGCCGTTTTCTGTGGCTGGTGCCGCGCGACTTTCTCCCTCGGAAAGCGCGGCGTTCCGGGTCATGCAGGATGCTCAACTTTCACCAAAATTCTCCTGTTCCCATGAAATCCTCCCTCGCACTCTCGCTTGCCATTTTCACCGCCACTGCTGCGCTCCGCGCGGAGGAAAATTGGGCGCGCTTCGGCGGGCCGGAGGGCAACGGGCGTTCGGCAGAATCCGCGATGGCGGTGAAGTGGGATGCCTCTGCTGTCGTGTGGAAGGCGAAGCTCAAGGGCGAGGGGCAGTCGTCCGTGGTGAATTGGGGCGACAAGCTTTTCGTCACGAGCGCGACGGACAAGGGTGCGAAACGCTGGGTGCATTGCCTCGACCGCAAGACCGGCAAGGTGCTCTGGGAGCGCGAGGTCGCGAGCGCACAACAGGAGCAGATTCACAAGATGAACACTTGGGCGACGCCGACGTGCGTGACGGATGGCGAGCGCGTGATTGCGTTCTTCGGGCCGGGCGGAATCCATTGTTTTTCCATGGACGGAAAGCCGCTCTGGCAGCGCAATCTCGGCGAATTTCCCGGCATGTGGGGCATCGGCGCATCGCCGATCATTGATGGCAAACTCGTGATCCAAAACTGCGACGCCGAGGGAGCTTCATCGCTCGTCGCGCTCGACAAGACGACCGGCGCACCGGTGTGGACCGCGAAGCGCGACGACAAGCCGAAGGGCGGCTGGTCCACGCCCGTGATCATCAGTGCCGGAACGCGCCGCGAACTGATCCTCAACGGCGAGCAGGGCGTGAATGCCTACGATCCCGCGACGGGCAAGGACCTGTGGTTTTGCAAAGGCTACGCGGGACGCGGCGAGCCGGTCCCGGTGCTCGACCACGGCCTGCTCTACGTGGTGAACGGCCAGCCGGGGAACACCTACGTGGTGAAGCCCGGCGGCAGCGGCGACGTGAGCGAGACGAACCGCGTGTGGAATGCGAAGCGCGTCGGCGGCCGCGATCTCCCGACGCCCGCGGTGGTCGGAGAATTTGTCCTCATCTCCAGCCTCAGCGGCATGCTCTCGAGCTACGACGCAAAGACGGGCGCGATCCATTTCTCCGAGCGCCTCGGCTCGGCGGTCAGCGCGACGCCGATCACCGCCGGCGGCCTCGTTTATTTCCAGATGGAAAATGGCGAGGTGATCGTGGTGAAGCCGGGCAAGGCGATCGAGATCGTCTCGAAAAATTCCGTTGGCAACGAGAGCGGCGAAATCTTCCGCGCGAGCCTCAGCCCGATTCAGGGCCAGTGGTTCGCGCGCTCGCAGAGCACGGTCTATTGCATCGGCGCGATGGCGCAGTAGGCGCGCTGATCATTCCAACAATCCCCGTTTCACCATGAACACTCCAAACATTTCAAATTCACTGTCGTCCACTTTCCTCCACCACCTCGCAGCAATCGTCGTGTGCCTTTTCATCCCGTGCAGCATCGTGCGCGCGGACGAAGCGTCGGGCAAAGTGCAGATCGCCGGACAGCGCATCTTCACGGCGGGACACAGCTTCCACTACTGGCTGCCGCCGATTTTCAAGGAGCTAGCCGCGAGCGCAAAAGTCTCCGCCCATGAGCAGCTCGGTCTCCAGTCCATCGGTGGCTCGCAGGCGATCCAGCATTGGAATCTGCCCGACGAAAAAAACACGGTGAAGCCCGCGCTCATGACCGGGAAGGTGCAGGTGCTCACGCTCTCGCCGATTTATCTGCCGGACGAGGGCATCGAAAAACTCGCGAAGCTCGAGCTCGAGCACAACCCGGACATCCGCGTGACCGTGCAGGAATTCTGGCTGCCGTATGACGACGTCGCGTCGTGGAAAACGCGCCCGAAGGAAGTCGCCCGCGACAGCAAGACGATGGACGAACTGCGCAAGGCGCACGCGGAATATTTTCAGAGCATGGATGAGCTGGTCACCGGGCTGAACAAGCAATTTGGCAAGACGGTGATCTCCGTCGTGCCATCCGGTCAGGCCGTGCTCGCGCTGCGGGAAAAACTCATCAAAGGCGAAGTGCCCGGCGTGACAGAGCAGAGCGAACTTTTCACCGACGTGCTCGGCCATCCGCAGGCGCACATCAAGGCGCTGGCGGCGTATTGCCACTTCGCCGTGATCTACCGCACGAATCCCGCCGGCCTGCCCGTGCCGTCGCTTATCGCCAAGCTGCCGGAGGCGGAGAAGCTCAATCGCATGCTGCAGGAACTCGCGTGGGACGCGGTCACGTCGCACCCGCTCAGCGGGGTGAGAAAGTAGGCGGGGTTTTCAACCTCTCGCGGCAGGGCGGGCGCAGATGGTAGGATGGCGCGGAGCAAACGGCGAACAGCTCGCGGGACCACCTCACACCTTCAGCAGCGCCACCGCCTCCGCCATGCCCGCCGCGGGCCGGCCATATTCGCTCGCGGTCACGCGAGCCAGCGCGCAGAGCTGACGCCAGCGGAACGCGGGGCGCGTCGCGGCAAATTCCTCTCTCACCGTGCGGTAATATTTCTCCGCGTGCAGTGCGCCGTCCTCGCTGATCGCGTATTTCCGCAGCAGTTCGAACACCGCCCTCGGCTCGTGCCCCTGCTGGCCGTAGCGTTGCGTGATGCCACTCGCGCGCCCTTGCAGATTGCCGCGCACCGCGTCGTCCAGCTCGCGCAGCAGCCCGTCCGAATCGGTCGTCTTCGTCGAATTCACGTGACCGGTGAGCGGGAGCGGCTCCCATTTCAAAAAATCCCCACCGCGCTCGATGCGGTCGAGCGCGACCTGGTACGCGCCAAGGATGAGGCAGGCAAAAGTGTTCCGCGGCTTCGTCACACGCGCCATGTTGCGCCACGCGTTTGCCGAGTCGCACGCATGCACGCCGATGGAATCGCCATGCACGCTGCCGAGCGGTTTGCCCGCGACTTCCATGTTCGGAGTGCGCCCGTGATCGCGCAGGATGAGCTGGTTCGCCGCGAGCGAGATGGCCTCGCCGACCGTGTCCGGCATCATCCCTTCTGCGAGCGCAGCGGCTGCTGCGGCGGCGGCCTGCTCGGGTGTGGATTTGAAAATGACCGCGCTCAATTCCGCCACCCACTTGTCCTCCGCGGTGCGCGTGCCGGGTGTGGCGGCGAGGAGTTTGTGCTCGTCCAGCAGCTTCGCCAGCAGATCGCGGGAGCGGTTGCGGACATACGATTGCTCCGACTTCACGCAATAGCGCACCGACTGGCGCAGCAGCGTCGTCGCATGTTCACGGCCGATGAGCCCCATGAGATCCCACGCGCGATACGGCAGCACCGTGCGATGCACCTCCGTGTCGTCATGCACCTCGTGGAGCAGCGCATTGAACGCATCCTCCGGCGTGGTCGCCACCGCGGCGAACGCCGACTCCGCGCGAGCCATATCCTTGCTGCGCACCGCATCGCGCAGCCACTCGCCCGGATTCGCGGGAACCGCCGTCGTCGTCGCGACGACCGGATGCAACACCTCGCGCTTTCCGCCGCCGGATTCCTGGATGCGATTCGTATTGCGATACAGCACCTTGAAAACCGGCAGCGCCTGCTGCTCCGCCGGCATCTCCTGCGAAATGTGGAACGACGGCGCGAGCGCCATGATCGTGTGAAAACCGATGTAATCCTCGCCGCCGAAGGTCCGCGCATTTGCCAGCGCGCCCGCCGCCACGAGCTGCCGCAGCTCGGTGCCGCCGCGCAATTTCTCCATGAGCACCGGCAGCAACTTTGCGACCGGTGTCTCCTGCATCATCCTCACGAGCGGCTCCATCGCGCCGAAGTCGAGCCGCGCCGGTTCGTCGCCGAGCGCAGCCGCGAGGCCGAGTTCCGATGCCATGCCGTAGCCGACGGCGGCGGTGACCATGCCGCGTCCGACATCCGAGAGAAACTCCCGGCGGGTGGTTGCTGATTGCTGCGTTTTCATGTGCGTGATCTCCAAGTGAGGGGTTAAGGGTTTGGAGCACGATCTGTCGCGAAAGGCAGAAGGGCTATGCAGCGCAGAAGCTGCGCCTTCGCCGCCGCACAAGCAAGTGGCAAGCGAATCGTAGGCGCGCTCAGCAGAGCGCCGACGCGGGCTCCCGCCCCCCCGTAAACAGCGTCCAGCCGATGATGCCGACGCGATATTTACGCATGGCGGGGGATGTGCGTAGCGCTCAGGCTTTGCCGCCGTACGATACGAAGTCGTCGAGATCGAGCAGGTCGGGCCAGCGCCGGATGTCGCTGCGGTTCGGACCGCACTCGGCGAGGTATTGCTCGAATTTTGCGCGGTCTTCCGGCGAGGGCGTGCGCTTGTCCATCGCCCCGCTCCACGCCTCGATTTCGTCGGGAGTGTGCCGCTCGCGCTGGTTCAAAGTGATCCACGCGAGGAGTTCGCCGTCGCCCTTGCCGTTCGCGACCTCGGTGCGAAGCGCGTCGGCGTCAATGCCGAGGAAGGTGAGGATGCGCTGGTCGTTCGGGCAAGCGTAGTGGAAGGAGCCCGCGCAAAATTCGAGCAATACCTCGCCGAGTGCGGTCCGAACCGCA
>JANXZI010000018.1 GCA_025355595.1 Spartobacteria bacterium | reverse complement strand
GCGCTACAAGGGAGGAAAATTCATCCGATGAGCGAAGCAATCCGCAATCCGCAGTGCCCCTCGCGACCCTTTCGCGAGGGCGTCGCGCCATCCCGGCGGTCAATCAAGGCGTCAATTTACGCCTAGCTTGTTGGGTTAATTCTTGCCGCGCGTCTGCGGTGCCTCTGATGCAGGTGTAAATATGTTCGCGCTCCTTTAGTAAATATCCGCAGCCGCGCGGCCAGCAATTCACCCGCCCCTTTGAATGACACCCCTTTGGAACTGAGCATCTTGCGCTCACTCTCGGTTAATCGCGGCTCCTCTCAGTAAATAAGGCAACACCGCACTGCGCTTGCAGGTCTTCGGATGGCAAAGGCGGGGGCGGATTTTCCAATTGATCAAAGGCGGAACCGGGCAGACAGTAATGGTCCCTTCGGGGAATCCATGCTCGGTTTTTTTGAACGCCAGCGCCTTGCCAAAAAAGGCATCACTCCGCAAAAGACGCGCCGCCGCCTGACCCAGAGCGAAGTGGCGGAGACCCTCGAACATGGGGTCATCACCCGGATGGCCCTCGTCCTTGCCGCCGCAGTGGCACTCCTGTGCCTGCTGGCGGCGGGCAGGCAGAATGTCGCGAGGGAGACGTATGCCGTCGCGCTGCTCATTTTTTCCACCGCCACCGGCCATCTCTGCCTTAATCGCCGGGAAGTCTGGAACTGCAATTCACGGCTGCTGCTCACCTTTCTCATCGTCCTTGGTCACCTCGCGCTGGCCAAACTGTGCGCGCTCCAGTCCGCCGAGGCGATGCACAGCAATGGCGGGCAGTTCAGCGCGTTGCAGCAGCGCGACATGTGGCTGCTCGCGATTCCTTTCGGCCTCGGCCCGGTGCTGGCGAGTGTGCTCCTCGGGCGCGCGATGGCGGTCTTCGTGTCCGTCTTCGGCACGCTGCTCATGCTGCCGCTCCTCGCGAGCGTGAGCGACGACACGGTCTTCATCGTGACAAATGTGACGGGCAATCTCGTCTGCGGATTCGTTGCGATTTTCCTCACGGCGGAAGTGCGCAAGCGCGGCGACCTTCCCCGCGCCGGGTTTTTCGTCGGCCTCGCGACGTGGGTGCTGGCGGTCGCGTTTCGGAAAATCAATGTCCTGCAAATGTGGGTCGAAGGCGCGGCGCTGAATTACCAAAGTCTGGCCATCGAGAGCGTCGTCGCCATCGGTGCGCCGATCATGATGACGCTGCTGATCGTCGGCGGGCTGCCATGGGTGGAGAGCCTTTTCCGCATCACCACGCGCGTGCGCTGGCTGGAACTCGCGGACCTGAATCACCCGCTGCTCCGCCGTATGACCATCGAGGCGCCGGGCACCTTCCAGCACAGTCTCGCGGTCGCAAATCTCGCCGAGGGCGCGTGTGAGGCCATCGGTGCAAACCCGACGATGGCGCGCGTGTGCAGCTACTTTCACGACATCGGGAAGCTCGTGAAGCCTGAGTACTTCACGGAGAACATGCGGCACGACCGCAATCCCCACGACGATCTCGCGCCGACGATGAGCGCGCTGATCATCATCGCGCATGTGAAGGAGGGCATCTCGCTTGCGTTGGAGCACAAGCTGAATCAGGACATCATCGAAGTCATCCAGCAGCATCACGGCACGTCGTTGGTGTTCTATTTTTACAAGAAGGCGATGGACCAGCAGCAGGCCGCCCGCACCGATGGCAAGATCGCGCAGATGCACGATGAGGATCTGCCCGAGGTGAGCGAGAGCAGCTTCCGTTACGGCGGGCCGAAACCGCAGACGCGCGAGTCCGCGATCGTGAGCCTCGCCGACGCGATCGAGAGCGCGGCGCGCAGCATGGAGCGCGTGACGCCGCAAAAGATCGAGCAGCTCATCACGGACATCATCCGCAAGCGTGTCGCGGACGGGCAGCTCGATGACTGCGATCTGCGCTTCAAGGATCTCGAGCGGATCGCCGAGGCATTCCGCCACACGCTGAGCAGCATGATGCACTCGCGCGTTGCGTACCCCGACGACAAGGAGCCGAAGACGAAACGCGGATCGAGCGTGATGAGCAGCATCCGCCGCCGCGACGCCAGCGCGGCGTAGCGGTCACAGCGACCAGACTGTCTTCCCGCCGACGATCGTCCGCACCGCGCGGCCTTTGACCTCGCGACCGTGAAAGGCATTGTTCCGGCTGCGCGAGAAGCTCTGCTCCTTGTCCACCGTCCATTCGAGATCGGGATTGATGAGCGTGACATCGGCGACCGCGCCGACGCCGAGCGTGCCGCGATCCAAGCCGAGGAGCTTCGCGGGATTCGATGTGAAAAGTTCGATCAGTCTTGCGAGTGAAATCGCTTTCCGCTGATGCACGAGGATGTCGAGGAAAAGCCCGAGTTCCGTCTCGAGCCCGAGGATGCCGAACGGGGCGAGGTCAAACTCGACCTCCTTTTCAAAGCTGCAATGCGGAGCGTGGTCGCTGCCGAGGATCGTGATCGTGCCGTCCGCCACGCCCTCGATGAGCGCCTCCACATGCTCCTGCGAGCGGAGCGGCGGGTTCATTTTGAAATTCGTGTCGAATCCGCGGATGGACTCGTCCGTGAGCGCGATGTGGTGCGGGCAAATCTCGCCGCTGAGCGGAACACCGCGTGCGCGCGACCGGCGCAAAATCCCCACGCTGCCCGCAGCGCTAAGGTGCTGGCAGTGGATCGGCGTGCCGGTGAGTTCCGCGAGCAGCGCATTGCGCGCGACGATGATTTCCTCGCCGATGGCGGGCCAGCCGGGCAGCCCGAGTTCCGCGCTCACGCGGCCTTCGTGCATCACGCCTTTGCCGACGAGGCTGTAGTCCTGACAGTGATCCATGATCACGAGGCCAAACATGCGCGCATATTCGCACGCGCGGCGCATCATCTCGTGGCTCTGCACGCAATGCCCGTCATCCGTAAGCGCGACGACGCCGGCCTTGAATAGCGAGCCGATGGGCGCGAGTTCCTCGCCCGCGAGGCCCTTCGTGATCGCGCCGGTCGGGAGCACGTTCACGCACGCCTCGGCTTTTGCCTTTTCCAAAATCCACGCGACCACGCTCGGGCTGTCCACCGGGGGCGCGGTGTTCGGCATGCACACGACGGTCGTGAAGCCGCCCGCCGCCGCGCATTTCGCGCCGGTGGCGATGGTTTCCTTCGCCGACTGGCCGGGTTCGCGGAAGTGGACGTGGATGTCAATCAGACCGGGGCAGACCACCAGCCCGGTCGCGTCAATCACCTCGAGATCGTGCGGATGTTTCCGCAGCGTGGCATCGAGATCGATCTGCGCGATTTTCCCGCCGGCGATGTAAACGTCGCCGACGCGGTCAACGCCGTTGGCGGGGTCTATGATGTGGCCGTTGGTGATGAGGGTGGATTTCATTCAGGAAGTCCTGGCGCTCGCGCAGAGGAAGAGGACGGCCATGCGGACCGCGAGGCCATTGGTCACCTGGTCGAGGATCACGCTGCGGCCGCTGTCCGCGATGTCGCTGTCAATTTCCACGCCGCGGTTGACCGGGCCGGGGTGCATGATCAGCGCATCGGGTCGCAGGCGTTCCGCGCGCTGCTTTGTGAGGCCGAAGAACGCGGTGTATTCGCCGAGGCTCGGGAAGTATTCCTTGCGCTGCCGCTCGTGCTGGATGCGCAGGAGGTTCACCACGTCCACCTGCGGCAGCAGCGCGTCGAGGTCGTGCGTGACGGTGACGCCGAGCGATTCGAGCGAGCGCGGGACGAGCGTGGGCGGGCCGCACAAAGTCACGCGCGCGCCGAGCTTGATCAGCGCGTGGATGTTTGATCGCGCAACGCGCGAAAACAAAATATCGCCGATGATCGCGACGTGCAGCCCGGCGACTTTGCCCTTCTTTTCGCGGATGGTGAAAGTATCGAGCAGCGCCTGGGTGGGATGCTCGTGTGCGCCGTCGCCGGCATTGATGATGCACGCCTTCAGCCGCTCTGCGAGGAACTGCGACGCGCCCGCGCTGCTGTGGCGCAGCACGATGACGTCCGCGAGATTGGCCTCGAGGATTTTCGCCGTGTCCTTGAGCGTCTCGCCTTTCGTGAGGCTCGATGTGCTGGCGGAAATGTTGATCACATCCGCGCTGAGGCGGATCGCGGCGATTTCAAACGACGTGCGCGTGCGCGTGCTCGGCTCAACGAAGAAATTCACAAGCGTCTTCCCTCGCAGCGCGGGGACTTTTTTCACCTCGCGGGTGCCGACATTTTTGAACGCGGCGGCGGTGTCGAGGATCTGCGTGATTTCCGCTGCGCTCAGTTCGGCGATGGAGACGAGATCCTTGCGGTGCCAGGTGGGAGGGTTCTGGGTGAGGGTGGCGGTCATTCGGGAGTGCTGGCGCCGGGCGTGGAATCGAGCCACACGGCGTCGTCGGGCGTGCCATCCGTCGCGGAGAACCGCACATAGACGCGCTCGACGAGCGAGGTGGGGACATTTTTCCCGACGTAGTCCGCGCGGATCGGCAACTCGCGGTGGCCGCGATCAATAAGCACGGCGTACTGGATTTTCGCCGGGCGTCCGAAGTCCGCGAGTGCGTCCATCGCCGCGCGGCAGGTGCGCCCGGTGAAGGCCACGTCGTCCGCGAGGATGAGCGTGCGGTTTTCGAGATCGTATGGCAGCCGCGTCGGCACGACCGCCGGCACGGGGCGGCGCGCGAGATCGTCGCGGTGCATCGAGATGTCCACGACGCCCGTCTCCACGCCGCTGCCGCCAAACTGTTGCACAAATGCCGCGAGCCGTTCTGCGACCACGACACCGCGTGATGGAACTCCGATGATGGCGAGCCGGTCCGGCTCGGGATTGCGCTCGATGATTTCGTGCGCGATGCGCTTCAGCGCGCGTTCGATGGCCGCTGCGTCGAGCAGCAGGCGGGCGGTGGGGCTTGGCGGGTTTTGTCTGCTCAT
>JANXZI010000767.1 GCA_025355595.1 Spartobacteria bacterium | reverse complement strand
GGTCCACGAACACGCGCGACACGCAGCGCGAGTAGTCCTCGTCCATCGTGAACCGCGTGCGCGACCAGTCGCACGAAGCGCCGAGCGCGCGGAGTTGCTTCAAAATGATGCCGCCGTATTTTTCCTTCCACTCCCAGATTTTGCCGACGAGCGCCTCGCGGCCGAGATCGTCGCGGTGCTTCATCGCGCCTTCCTTGCGCAGCATTTTCTCCACGACATTCTGCGTCGCGATGCCCGCGTGATCGGTTCCCGGCAGCCACAGCACCTCGTGGCCCGTCATGCGCGCGCGGCGGGCGAGGATGTCCTGGATGGTGTTGTTCAGCACATGCCCGAGCGTGAGGGATCCGGTGACATTCGGCGGCGGGATGACGATGGAATACGCGGGCTTCGGCGAAGCAGGGTCGGCGGCGAAGCAACTGTTCTGCTCCCAGAATGCATACCACTTCGCCTCGATGGCGGGCGGCTCGTAGGTTTTCGGAATCTCGGACATGGCGTTTTCTTTCTGTGAAAAAAGGGCGCGCAAAGTGGCGCGGAGTCGCAGCGCTGGCAAGCCGTGCGTGGCGCGTGTGCGGCCTCTTTTGAAGTTAGGCGTTAGAAGTTCGATGTTAGACGTTGAGCCCCGCGCAGCGGCGTCCCGGATTCGGAACCCGCGTCGTGATTCGGAACGCGCCTGCGGCGGGCTTAACATCGAACATCGAACGCCTAGCTTTTAACTTCAAAAGAAGACCAGAGGGGCCGCATGTCTCCGTCACAGCTTGCGTCCCGTCAGCCGCTCGTAGGCCTCGATGTATTTCGCGCTCGTCTTCGCGATCACGTCGGCGGGGAGCGGCGGGGCGGGCGGGGTCTTGTCCCACGTCAGCGTTTCGAGGTAGTCGCGGACGAATTGCTTGTCGAAGCTCGGCGGCGAGATGCCGACGCGGTAGTCGGCGGCGGGCCAGTAGCGCGAGCTGTCGGGCGTCATGACTTCATCAATCAAAATCACGCGGCCATCGAGCAGGCCGAACTCGAATTTGGTATCCGCCAAAATGATCCCGCGCTCGGCGGCGTGCGCGCGGCCTTCCTCGTAGATCCGGATGGCGAGGTCCCGCGCCTGGGTGGCGACGCTCTCGCCGCAGAGGCGCACGCATTCGTCCCACGCGATGTTTTCATCGTGGCCGGTCGCGGCTTTCGTGGCGGGGGTGAAGATCGTCTGCGGCAATTTTTCCGCCTGCTGCAAGCCTGCGGGCAGTGCGATGCCGCACACGGCGCCGGTGCGCTGGTAGTCCTTCCAGCCGGAGCCGATGAGGTAGCCGCGCACGACGCATTCGACGGGCAGCGGCTTCGCCTTGCGCACGATCATCGAGCGTCCGCGCAGTTGTTTTTCAAAAGGACGCATCGCTGCGGGGAAGTCCGCGAAGTCCACCGCGACGAGGTGATTCTCGACGAACGTCATTTTTCCAAACCAGAAATCCGAAAGCTGCGTGAGCACCTCGCCTTTGCGCGGGATGGCGTTCGGCAGGATGCAGTCGAACGCCGAGATGCGATCCGTGGCCACGAAGAGCAGGTGTTCGCCGAGATCGAAAATCTCGCGCACCTTGCCGCTGGCGACTTTGCGGATGCCGGGGAGATCGAGGGTGAGGATGTCCATGCGCCGTGCGGGATGGCGGATGCGGCGCGGCTTGTCGAGCCAGCCGCGCGGCAAAAAACGGAAAGGGGTTTGGAACCGCGAAGCAGCGAAGGCAAAGAAGAATTCCATCCCAAAGGAAGACGCAATTCTTCAGCTTCGCTCCCTTCGCTGCTTCGCGGTTAATTTTTCGGCGCGGTGATTAAAAACGCGTCTTTATTTTGCACGCGCGCAGCACGCACCAGCCGCGCACGGTCTCGACGACGCCGACGATGCCCGAGATCGCGAGGATGACTGCGAGCCATTCGATGCCCTTGCGATGCGCGAGGAAGGCGGCCGCGAAGAGGACGACGGACATGATCGCGCGGATGATGCGGCCGCGGGTGTCGATGTTGGGAGTCCAGAAGCTCATTGTGCGGAATGATGTCCGATCCCCGATGAGATCGCAACGCAGCGGTGTGTCGCGGTCAGCCACGGGTGGACGAATTCTATCCACATTGAAAACTTGCGGGCCGGGAGTCCGTGCCTTGCGCACTCCGAAATGGCGGAGGAATCAAACGCTGCCCAGCCGCAGCACTTGTGCGGAGCCGACGTCCGGCATCCAGTCGAGGTGCGTTGTCGTGATGATCCGCTGCGCATTCGTCGGCAGCGCCGCGAGCAGCGCGTTGCGGCGTTGAGGATCGAGTTCGCCGAAAATGTCATCGAGCAACAGCAGCGGCGGATCGCCGAAGTGCCGCTCCAGCAACCGTGCCGCGCCGAGCTTCAGCGCGAGCACGAGCGTGCGCTGCTGGCCCTCACTCGCGTCGTCTGCGCTGAAGTCGTTCAGTGCAAAATGCAAATCATCGCGGTGCGGGCCGACCGTCGTCTGCCGCAGGCGTGCATCCTCGTGCTGTGCGGTGGCGAGTGTTGTGGCGAAGTCGCCGCCGTCGCCGCGCGCGTATTCCAGCCGCAACGATTCGCGCGTGCCGCTGATCGCGAGGTGTGCCGCGTCGGCCTCGGCTTGCAACTCGGCGATCAATTTTCCCCGCGCCGCGCTCACGTAGCTGCCGTGTTCGATGAGCGGCGGATCAAATGCCGCGATCTCCCGCCAGCGCTGCGACGGCTGCTTGAGCAGGTGGTTTCGCGAGCGCAGCGCGTGCTCGAATGCGCGCAGCTCCGGGCGGTAGCCCGCGTCGCGCTGCACCGCCACGAAATCGAGGAAGCGCCGCCTCTTCTCCGCGGAGCCGCGCACGAGTTCGATGTCATCATTTCCGAACCACACCACGCGCGCAATCTGCAGCCACTCGCGCGCATTCGTCTGCTCCACGCTGTCGAGCGCGAGCTTCTTGCGCTCCGGACCGAAGTAAAACTGCAGGTGCCGCGCGCCGTGGAATCCATCCGTGACCAGGCCGCGCCGCCCGTGCTGCACCGCGCGCGCGAGCTGCGTGACGCGCGGCGACTGCAGCCGCAGCAGGATGCACGCGGCCTCGAGCAGCGACGTCTTCCCGCGCGCATTCGGCCCCACGATGAAATTCGTCCCCGGTGCAAACTCCGTCTCGAACTGCTCGAAGCAGCGAAAGTGGCGGAGTTTCAGGCGCGACAGCGTGGGATGGGCTTCCAGCCTGTCCCCCGGCGTGCGCGCCACGCCGCCCGGCTCCGACTCACACAGCCCCATCCCGCATCCGAGACGGAAGCTCTCCGCCGCGAGCCCTGCCTGCGCCGGATTTCCCCGGATGTATCGCTCAAAATGCCGGAGGTGCTCCTCGCTCCGCACGAGGTGCGTGAACGACTCCTCCTGCCACAGCGTCCCACTGCGCCCGAGCAGCCGGTTCACCGCATTCGCGGAAAAGCTCTTCCAAGAGTGCAGCACTTTCGACAGCTCCCAGTCCGGCGCTGGCGTCACCAGCACATGCACATGATTGGGCATCACGACGAATTCACCGAGCGCATACCGGTCGCCGTCGAAATGCCGCAGCGCACCTTCGAGGATTTGCCCCGCGCCCGGCGCGGCGAGACAGCAGCTCCCTTCGCCGGCATCGAGCCACGCCTCCAGCTTCGCGCCGAAGTGGCTGGCAAATTCGCGCCGTTCCTGCGCCGGCAGCCTGGTGATTTCCTCCGGCGCCGACAGGCCGCGGGCGTGGAGCCACCGCTCGCGTTCCGCCTGCCACTCGCGCAGCTTTTCCTGCGGCAGCGAGTCGGCGAGCCGCCACGTCACAAAATACGTCGAGCCTGCCTGCCGCCACTGCGGGAGCTTGCGCCGGAACTCGGCCCGGTCGGCCGTCGGATCGAACGGTTCAAAACGCATCGCGCAGATGTGCCGTCAGTTTTCCGTCCGTGCATTAAAAATGTAGGACAGGGCTTCCAGCCTGTCCCGGTTGCAAGACTGGCAGGACAGCGTAGGACGCATCGTGCGAGCACTGTCCGCGCACGGCCTCGCGCTCACCACCAACGCGGACTGTTCCCCTTGCTTCCAAACGGGACAGGCTGGAAGCACGGTCCTACATCGCAGCGCCCGCAGGCATTCCGTACATCTCGATGACTCAATTATTGGATGCGTGAACTCTGACCATGCGTCCAAATTGGCTTTTGGCGAACTGCGCCGTGCCCAATTCGTGCGTCGCATTCCATATTTCAGGATCGTCCTTGCAACCGGGACAGGCTGGAAGCCCTGTCCTACGTTGCCGCCCGCGCGAGGGAAAAAACCTCGCCTCCTTTCCCGCCCCGCCTAGCCTCCGCGCCCCACGCTCATGGACAAACTGCCAGGCTTCCGCGACTTCTATCCCGCCGACTGCGCGCGCCGCAACTTCGTGCTCGAAACGTGGCGCGCGGTCGCGCGGCGCTACGGCTTCGTCGAGTTCGACGGGCCGGTCGTCGAGAGCATGGAGCTGTATGAAAAGAAGAGCGGCGGCGAACTTGTCGGACAGCTTTTTACTATAGGCGTGACGGCGGAGCCGGGTGCGGTGAAGGGCGCGCTGCGTCCCGAAATGACACCGACGCTCGCGCGCATGGTCGCGGCGCGGGAGCGCGATTTCAAAAAGCCGATGAAGTGGTTTTGCGTCCCGAATTTCTTCCGCCACGAGCGCCAGCAGCGCGGGCGGTTGCGGGAGTTCTTGCAGCTCAACTGCGACATCATCGGCGAGGCATCGCCCGCTGCGGACGCTGAATTGATCGCCGTGCTCGTGGACATGCTTCGCGCGTTTGGGCTCACGGAGAAAGATTTCGTCGTCCGTCTTTCAAGCCGCTCGGCGTGGCAGAATTATTTCCAGTCGAACGCGAAGCGCACAGATGGAGCCGCGCTCACAGCGGACGACGAATACGAGTTTTTCCAAATCGTGGACAAGGCCGAGCGCGCGCCGGAAGAGAAGACCGCCGCTGCACTGGCAAAATTCGGAATGACCGCCGCGTCGCTGCTCGCATTCATGCGCAGCAAGGAGCCGACGGCGGAACTCACGCCGATCATCGCCGACATGCAGGCGCGCGGCCTCGGCGCATTTGTCGAGATGGACTACGCGATCGTGCGCGGGCTCGCGTACTACACGGGCGTCGTCTTCGAAGTCTTCGACCGCGCGAAGAACGAACGCGCACTCGCCGGCGGCGGGCGCTACGACCGCCTGCTCGCACTGATGAGCGACGGCAAGGTGGACCTGCCTGCGCTCGGCTTCGGCATGGGCGATGTGGTGCTCGCAAATCTCATCGAGGAGACGCCCGCCGCGAAGGCGAAGATGGACGCCTGGTGCGCCGCGCAGCACGCGTGCGAGATCTACGTCGTCCTCGCGAAAGAGGAGCTGCGCCCGCAGGCGCTCGCGCTCGTGCAGGAGCTGCGCGACAGCGGCAAACGCACGGATTTCGCACTCACGCCGGCCAAGGTCGGCAAGCAATTCCAAGCCGCAGAAAATCTCGGCGCGAAATTCGCCATCATCATCGGCGACGAGTGGCCGCGCGTAAAAGTAAAGACCCTCGCCACCCGCGAAGAGCGCGAGATGAGCCGCGAGGAATTGCGCGCCTTCGCGGAGCGATCGCGACCCGCACCGACTCCCAAGGGTCGCTGCTTTGACCGCGAAACACGCAAAATTCGCGAAAAGAAAGCCCGTCCAACGCGCAAGCATCAATATAGCGCAGCGGTCGAATCATTGGTCTGTGTTCTTTTCTCATGGGAAAGGAGCAAGCCTGCCCGCTTGCTTTCCAAAACGCGTTTCGCATCCTCCGCCCCATGCCCCACCTTGGTTGGAACGAAGTCCGCGACCGCGCCATTCGCTTCTCGCGCGAGCACGCGGGCGACCGTTCGGAGAGCGGGGAGAAGCAGACTTTTTGGAATGATTTCTTTCACGTCTTTGGGCTTCGTCGCGCGTCGCTCGCATCCTTTGAGGCGAATGTCACGAACCTGAAAGGCAACAAGGGCGCGATGGATTTGCTTTGGCGCGGCAAGCTCCTCGTCGAGCACAAGAGCTTTGGCGAAGACCTCGGCCTCGCGCAGACGCAGGCCTTCACTTACATCGAAGATCTCACCCGTGCGCAGCGCTGGGAGGAAATCCCGCGCTTCGTCCTCGTCTCCGACTTCGCGCATTTCGTCCTCTACGATCTGGAGCCCGAGGAGCAGCGCGACCTGCCGCTTTTTGACGGCAGGAAGGTCGCCCCGCACCATTTCACCCTCGCCGATTTTCCAAAGCACATCCGGCACTTCGCCTTCATGCTCGGCCAGACGCGCGTGCGGCTCGACCCCGAGGATCCGGCGAATGAAAAGGCCTACCTGCGCATGTGTGAGCTGCACGACGCGCTGAAAAAGGGCGGCTTCAGCGGACACGATCTCGAGCGGCTGCTGGTGCGCATTCTCTTCTGCCTCTTCGCGGAGGATACCGCCATCTTCGCGCCCGATGTTTTCACGCAATTCATCCGCACGCAGACGCGTGAGGATGGCGCGGACTGCGGCGCGCGCCTCCTAGAACTCTGCGACCGCCTGAATGATCCCGCGACGGAGCGCATCACCGACGACACCGATCCCTTTTACGGCTTCCGCTATGTGAATGGCGGCCTCTTCGCCGAACGTCTCGGCTTCCCGCGCTTCAATCGCGACATGCGCCAGGCCCTCCTCGACTGCTGCGACTTCCAGTGGGCGAAGATTTCCCCCGCCGTCTTCGGCTCCCTCTTCCAAGGCGTGCTCGATGACAAATCCCGCCGCCAGCAGGGCGCGCACTACACCAGCGAGCGCGACATCATGAAAGTCCTCCGCTCGCTCTTCCTCGATGCGCTGCGCGCCGAGTGGGCGGCGATCACGGGCGACCGCTCCACGCGCCGCCGCGCGGGCATGGAGGGCTTCCATGAAAGGCTCCGCTCGCTCCAGTTCCTCGACCCCGCGTGCGGCTGCGGGAACTTCCTCGTCCTCGCCTATCGCGAACTGCGCGCGCTGGAGATCGAGGTCGTCCGCGAGATCGCCAGTGGCGCGGGCGGGCAGCAGTTGCTCCCCATCGTGAATGTGGACCAGTTCCACGGCATCGAATATTCCGAGTGGCCCGTGCGCATCGCCGAGGTCGCGCTGTGGCTCATGGACCACCAGATGAACCAGCAGGCCGGCGAAGTCTTCGGCCAGCCCATGGACCGCCTCCCGCTCACCACCTCCCCGCACATCGTCCATGGCAACGCGTTGCGCGTGGATTGGAACACCGTCCTCCCGCGCGAGAAGTGCAGTTACGTCCTCGGCAATCCGCCGTTCATTGGGAAACATTACCAAAAACCGGAGCAGCGCGCCGACATGATCCACGTCTTCGGTGATTTTCCAAACACGGGCGATCTCGACTACGTGACGTGCTGGTATCGCCGCGCCGCCGAATATATCACCAGTGGCGTCTCCAGCGAACGATCTGCCTCGGGTAGCGCGGGCGTCCCGCCTGCCGATTCACGCGTCTCGCGTGAATCATCGGGCGTCGAGAGGCGCGCGTCTTCTGCAAAGGGCACCGCATATGCGCGCCGCAACCTCCCGCATTTTGAAAAACCGTGGGCGATCTATTTCGTCACCGTCTCCACGCGCAACCGTCGCGTCCTCTCACCGGACGCACGCACGATCGTTCTCAACGCCCTCCGCCATTTCCACGGTTCACGCTACGAACTCTTCGCCGCCGTCGTGATGCCGGATCACCTGCACTTTCTCATCCAGCCGTGGCCGAAGCCCAAGGCGACCGAGGGCACCGCCGAGTTCTGGGCGCTCGGCGAACTGATGCACTCGATCAAGAGTTTCACGGCGAAGGAAATCAACAAGGCCGAGGGAACGACGGGCGAGGTTTGGGAATTGGAACGATATGATCGCTACGTGCGTGGTGATGCAGATCTGGAGGAAAAATTCCTCTACATTTGCAACAACCCTCGCGGGGAGAATCTTGTTGGGCCGGAAGAGGAATACGCGTGGATTTGGACGCCGGACGTGCAGGGTAGCGCGGGCGTCCCGCCTGCCGTGGCGGGCGTCCCGCCCGGCACATCGGATG